>NZ_JBDNAI010000121.1:0-7930 GCF_039768515.1 Wenyingzhuangia sp. | reverse complement strand
TTGAGTCTTATTTCAGTAAGTTTGATTATAACTATGATGGAAAGTACTACTTAACAGGTTCTTTAAGACATGATGGTTCTTCAAGATTTGCGAACGAAAAGTGGGGAACATTTGGTTCTGTTGGAGCTTCATGGGTAATGTCTGAAGAAAGCTTCATCCAGAACATCGACTTTATAGAGTTTTTAAAAGTTAAAACTTCATGGGGTGTAGCGGGTGATCAAGCAGGTGTTGGATTAACATCAGGTTATGATACATTTAATGTTGGTAACTTAGCTGGAAACATTTCAATTGCACCAGGTGGTAATGGAAATCCAGATCTTACTTGGGAAGAGTCTGAAATGTTACAAACAGGTGTTGAATTTGATTTAGGTGTTGTTGAAGGATCTATAGATTACTACAGCAAGAAAACAAAAAATCAATTCTTTAATAGAAATGTAGGACCTTCTCAAGGAATCTCTTCTATTTTAGTGAATGATGGTGAACTTGAAAACGTAGGTTATGAATTTGACTTAACAGGTCACTTAATCAACAAGAAAGATTTCTCATTAGACTTGAATGTGAATGGTGAAATCATTGAAAATAGAATTACTGAAATGCCATTGGATCCTGCTACAGGAAAACAACAAGTTCTTAACGGTGTGTTATCTGTAGGTAGATCTATCTTTGATTTCTATGCACGTGAATGGGCTGGTGTAGATCCATCTGATGGAGCACCAATGTGGTACCAGTATTACGATGATGTTAACAACAACGGTGTTTTTGACGCTGACGAACCAACTTCAGGTGCCAACTCTTGGATTCCTGCAGATGCTGACGTAACAAATGCATCTGGTTCTATTGTTGAATATCAACAAGTTGTTCCTGGAGCAAATATTAAGAAAAGAGTTACTAAATCTTATTCTGAAGCATCAGAAATATATTTAAACAAATCTGGTATCGCTGATATTAGAGGAGCTTTCAGATTAACAGGTAGAGTAAAAGACTTTACTTTTTCTACTCAGTTTACTTATAGTTTAGGAGGATATGCATATGATGGACAATATGGTGAATTAATGTCAGATCGTTTTGGTGCAGTTGGAAACAACTTCAGTAGAGATATTGCTAACAGATGGACAACACCTGGTCAAATTACAGATGTTCCTCGTTTAGCGGATGGTGCAGATCAAAATGCAACATCTTACTCTTCAAGATTCATTACATCAACTGACCATTTAGCATTAAACAATGTGAATGTAAGTTATAATGTTCCTAGCAAATATTTAGAAGGTAAAGGATTAGATACATTCAACTTATGGATGTCTGCTGATAACTTGTTTATGAATACTGCTAGAAGAGGATTCTTACCAACTACAAGTGAAAGTGGAAGTTCAGGACGTAGATTATACGCACCAATGACTACAATAACTTTAGGTGTTAGATTAAAATTTTAATTTAAAAAAAAACAAGAAAATGAATAAATTATTTAATTACGGATTATTATCAGCAGTAGCTTTATTAAGCTTAAGCTGTGAGCCGGATTTCTTAGCAGATCCAGTATTAACCAACACAGGGACATTAACTTCTGTGCAGTTTGAAGAAGCAGCTGCTTTAGATCCTTCGTTACCTACTGGTTTAATGTCAGGTGTATATGCATTGACATTTACAACTGGTACAGGCGGTACAGGTGGACATGATGATTTTGGAATGAAATCATATGATGTATTTTCTGATATGTTATCAGGAGATGTCGCTTTAAGTCAAAGTGTATACGGATGGTACAGAGCATCTATTACTGAATTTGGTGCACCTCAAGATTTTACTTTTGGTGATAACAGACAAGTTTGGAGATATTATTACAGAATCATTAGAGGTTGTAACTCTGTGATTGATGGGTTAGGTGGAATGGATGCAGTTCCAGAAAGCCAGGCAAACAAATATACAATGGGTCAAGCGAAAGCTTTAAGAGCGCATTCTTATTTTTACTTAGCAAATTTCTACCAGAAAGAATATAATGCTAGTGAGCCAATATTACCTATCTATAGATCTGCAGCGGATCAAAATGGTCCTAAAGTACCTGCAAGTGAAATCTATGACCTAATGGAATCTGATTTAACTGATGCGGTATCTTTATTAGAAGGTTTTTCTAGAAATAACAAAACGGAAATCAATCAAGATGTAGCAAAAGCATTATATGCTTATGTATTAGGTGCTAGAGGTACGGATTATACAAAAGCATACAACATGGCTGTTCAGGCTATCAGTAGTTACCCAGTAATGGTTGGTGCTGAAGTTACTGGTGGATTTAACAATGTTAATACTCCAGGATGGATGTGGGGTGTTGATTTAAATCAAGATATTGGTTTAGGTTTAGTCTCTTGGTGGGGACAAATGGATTACTATAGCTATAGTTATCCAGCTTATGGAGATTTAAAAGCGATTGACGCTTCTTTATTCGCACAAATTCCTGCTAATGATATTAGAAAAGGACAGTTCTTAAACAATACTTCTTTTGCACAACACTTAATGCCTTTATTTAAGTTTTATGATGCAGATAGAGTACACACTGGTACTTCTTCTATTGTAAAAGCTGATTATGTATACATGAGAGTTGCAGAAATGCACTTATTGGCTGCTGAAATGGCTGCATTTGCTGGAAATGACGGAGCATCAAGAGTGCACCTGAAAAACTTAGTAAGTACAAGAGTTCCTGACGCATCTTACATTGATGGATTATCTGGACAAGCATTGAAGGATGAAATTTACTTACAGACTCGTATTGAATTATGGGGTGAAGGTAAAAGTTACTTAGCAATGAAGCGTAATCAAGCTACAACTACAAGAGGTGCAAATCACCTTTCATTTGTAGGTGAAGCGATTCCTTATAACGATGAAAGAATGACTTTTGAAATTCCAGAAGGAGAAATTCAATTCAACCCTTTCATTAGCACACAAAACCAATAATAACCTTTAGCGATCGCTTTTTACAAAGGGATCGCTAATTATTAAAACTCATAAAAATGAACAAATTAAGAATACTTTTATACATGTGTATAGCTGTTTTTACATTAAACAGTTGTACCGACGAAGTAGACCCACAAGACACTCCATACATTACGTTTGAGACTTCTAGTATGGATATTACTTTTGACCAAGGTGGATCTGTAAGCCAGGAAGTTAAAGTGTATGCAGCAAACACTTCTGATCAAGAAAGAACAGTAGGAATTGCTGTTGTTGGAGCTTCAACGGATGTTGATGCAGCAGCCTATGTTGTACCAACAACTGTAACTTTTGCAGCCGGATCTAATGTAGCAATTTTAAACATCGACTTAACGGATGTAAATATGTCACCATTTGCGTCTCAAACTTTAGTAGTTTCTTTAACGAACGCACCTGAAATTTATACAGGTGAAGACTTAACTATTAATGTGGGACTAAGATGTCCAAACAATGGAATTAAAGTAAAGATGGTCTTAGGTTTTGATAGCTGGCCAGAAGAAGTATACTGGAGATTGGTTGATGTGAATGCAGGAGTAATTGTATTGGCAAGTCAAGCAACACCAGGATACGGTGCTTATGCTGGAATGACAGGTGGTGTTACCATCCAAGAATGTGTTGCTTCAGGAGATTACCAATTACAAATCTATGATGGATACGGTGACGGTGGTACATCTTATGTAGTAACTGCTGACGGTGTTCAAGTAGCAAATGTAAGTGCATCTTCCTACGGAGGTAGTACAGCTGTAAACTTTAGTATCTAAAGAATAAAACCATATTTTAAAAAACCATCTCTTACAAGAGATGGTTTTTTTTGCGCTTAATTTAACATACCTTTGCAGCATGACAACAGAAACAACAGCATCAACAAATATATTTGGAATTAGAGCTATTATTGAAGCCATAAATAGTGGTTCTACGATGAACAAGATTTACCTTCAAAAAGGATTAAGAGGGAGCTTATTTTTTGAGTTGAATCTTTTGATCAAAGAAAAAGGAATTACCACCAGCGTGGTACCTGTAGAAAAATTAGACCGACTTTCAAAATACAGTAATCACCAAGGAGCAGTTGCACAGATTTCTCCAGTAGCATTTCACGATTTAGAACCCTTAATAGAAAAAGTACTTGAGGATAAGAAGGCACCTATTTTCTTATTATTAGATCAACTATCTGATGTGCGTAATTTTGGAGCTATTTTAAGAACTGCAGAATGTACAGGTGTAGACGCTGTTATTGTTCAAAAAAACGGAAGTGCTCCAGTAAATGCAGAAACCATAAAAACTTCTGCTGGTGCAGCTTTTAAAATTCCGATTTGTAAAGTAGACCATATTAAAGATGCAATCTATATGCTACAAGCTTCTGACATAAAAACAGTGGCAGCAACCGAAAAAACAGAAATATCTATTTACGAAGTGGCACTCAACCAACCCATCGCAATCATTATGGGATCTGAGCATCGTGGTGTAAATCCTTCCATCTTAAAAATGGTCGATTTTAAAGCGAAATTGCCTTTATTGGGAGAGATTGAATCTTTGAATGTATCTGTTGCTTGTGGTGCTTTTCTTTATGAAACCATCCGACAAAGAACTGTAAATGACAATTCATAAACTAGGATTCACACCTCTTTGTTAGTAATTGGGATTTTACATCGACATTAAGATCCTCTGCACTATTAGGAGGTGCATAATTACCATTTTCATCAAATAATAAATCGAATGCTGTTTCTTCGAAATAAGGTTCTGTTTTTTTGATGCCTTTATTCTTATATAGAAAGGCTAATACAAGACCAATTACAAAACCAGACAAATGACCTTCCCAGGACATGCCATCTTTAATAGGTAAAACATACCAAATCATACTTCCATATAAGAAAATAACAATTAGTGATAGAGCAACCAATCTAAAATGCTTTTTAAGAATACCACTGAAGAAGACAAAACTAAATAAAAGGTACACAACACCACTTGCACCAATATGATAGGATTCTCTTGCAATAATCCAGGTAAGAAAACCTGTTAGGAGCGCACCATAAACTAACACTTTTAGCGCAACTTCTTTATAAAACATAAAAACACTTAAAAGGAGCACAAATAAAGGGATCGAATTATTAAATAGATGTTTTGTGTTGCTATGGATGAAATGACTAAAGAAAACACCTCTAAGCCCCTTAAATTCTCTAGGATACACACCGTACTTATTAAAATTATATCCAAACTTAATTTCAATAAAGTAGAGCATCCAGATAACCAAAATATACAAGATTGGTATTATAAGCATGGATTTTGAAAAGTAAAGTTGATTGTTGTTATTCATTAGCCTAAAAGTAACAAAAAATGAACCAAAATAGATTCTTGCAGATTCTGTCAGAAAACTTTGCTATTTTTACCTTATGAATGAACCTTTGGCAGAAAGAATCCGTCCGAAACATCTAGAAGATTATATTAGCCAGCAACATTTGGTTGGCGAAAACGGTATTTTAACAAATCACATCAAGCAAGGTATCATTCCCTCATTAATTCTTTGGGGACCTCCTGGAATTGGGAAAACCACCCTCGCAAATATTATTGCTACGGAATCAAAAAGACCCTTTTATACACTGAGTGCTATTAGTTCTGGAGTAAAAGATGTACGAGAGGTTATTGAGAAAGCCAAAAAAAGTGGCGGACTATTTACTGCAAAAAACCCCATTTTATTTATTGATGAGATTCATCGGTTTAGTAAATCTCAACAAGACTCTTTATTAGGCGCCGTAGAAAAAGGATGGGTGACGCTTATTGGTGCGACTACAGAAAACCCAAGTTTTGAGGTCATCCCTGCCCTACTCTCTCGTTGCCAAGTATATATTTTGAATTCGTTTGACAAGGACGACCTCATCAACTTGTTAAAAAGAGCGATTAAAAAGGATGAATTGATCTCTAAAAAAGACATTCAACTCACAGAAATCTCAGCTTTATTGCAAGTTTCAGGAGGGGATGCTCGCAAATTACTCAATATTTTTGAGCTGATTGTTGGCGCTGAAGAAAGTATTGAAATTACAAACGAATTGGTCTTGTCTAAGGTGCAAAAGAATACGGCTCGGTATGACAAAACTGGTGAACAGCACTATGATATTATTTCTGCTTTTATTAAATCGATACGAGGGAGTGATCCAAATGCTGCTGTATATTATTTAGCAAGAATGATAGAAGGTGGTGAAAATGTAAAGTTTATTGCAAGAAGGATGCTTATATTGGCTTCAGAAGATATTGGGAATGCAAATCCAACAGCATTTATATTGGCAAATAACACCTTTCAGGCAGTGGCTGTGGTTGGACATCCAGAATCTCGTATTATTTTGAGTCAATGTGCAGTGTACCTTGCGAATTCTGCAAAAAGTAATGCTTCGTACATGGCGATTAATGAGGCTCAGAATTTAGTGAAACAAACAGGGGATCTTTCGGTACCGCTTCACTTACGAAATGCCCCTACAAAGTTGATGAAGGATATCGGCTATGGCAAAGAGTATGCATATGCTCATAATTACCCAGAAAACTTTGTGAGTCAGGAATTTTTACCTCAAGAAATTTCAGGCAAAAAGCTATATGACCCAGGAAATAATCCACGCGAAAATCAATTTAGAGATCTTTTAAGACAAAGGTGGAAAGCTAAATATGGATATTAATTTTGAACTAATCAAAAATTAAGTTGAGCCCCATTTGAAAGGAAACACTACTAGAATTTGCCAGATTATTGAGAGCGAAAAGGTTATCTACCATTCCAAAAAGTGAAACATTCCCTATTTGTGTAGAAATTCCAGCACCTACATTATGAAAAGAATAATCGTCTAACGTATAGGTTACTTTTGCGTGTAGTTTTTCTATAAATGTCCTCTCATAGAAACCAGTAACGGCATATTGTGGACCTAAAGGCCTAATAATGGTATGAATTTGAAGACCAAAAGCATCTGTATAAAATTCTTTGAATGTATTGTCATAGCAATACTTACTTCTTCTTTCATCACCAAAACTGTATTTTAAAGCAGCATTTACTTTTGCTGGTCTCCAAGAAGTATATGAATTTGTATTATTCCCTCTTGGCACTTTCTCTTCAAAGTCTGCGTTTAAAACTGCCCAATAATTTGTTGGATTAGAAGGGTCAAACAAAAAGTTTACACCTTCAAAAGTATAGTCCCCCTTTACAGTAGTGTTCTGGACTCTTTCTGAATAATTAATATACCCAAAATCAATAATACTTCCCGTAAGTTCTAATTTTGGTGAAATGTGATAGGTCATTCCAAAATCGAGTCCAATACCCAAGCTACCACCTAAAAAAGATTTGGTAATGAGTTCCAGCGGATTTTCAAGATATTCATTGTCTTCTACAAAACCTGAAGTCAAAAAATTCAAATCAATCGTGTTCAAATAATGTGTGTATATATTATTCGATCCGCGTTGTGTCGAAAGGGTTCCTGAATTATTCTGGGTTTCGAGATTTAATGTGGAAGAATATATTTTAAACCTACCTCCTAACGTAAGTTTTGAATTTATTTTTCTTGAAACCCCAACATGCAACGCACCTACAAAATCTGCTTTATAAACGAGTTGTGACAAATCAAAGCTCTTATTGAGATAATAAGCATTCCCTTCATTTAGAAAAGTAATTACATCTTTGGGCCAGTAGCCAATGACATCTAATTCTTGGAAAAAGCCAAAGCTAATGTAAGTTTTAGCGTCAACTCTAAAGCCAACATTTAAAACATCCATTTGCAGGTTCAATTTTAAGTGGTCTTCTGCATCCAACTTATTTAAAAGGTGAAAAATTTTTGTATTAAAATCGATGCCGTCTTCGGAAAATAGATCGGTTAGTTTAAAGTTTTTCAATGCAATATCACCTGACAAACCTGAGAGTAAAGGAATTCCTATATGAAACTTATAATTTGTTTCTGCCCCTGGGTTTAATAAGAGGGTTTGAGGGTTC
>NZ_JBDNAI010000120.1:0-6947 GCF_039768515.1 Wenyingzhuangia sp. | reverse complement strand
AGCATTGCACATCATAGGCCGTTTTATTCCAAAACTTCCCATTGTAGCCCCAATCAAACTCAGGTTGTCGTATTTTTGATATTGTTGAACAAAATTGTCTTCTGCGTTCAAAGAGATAGGGCCTGCAACAAATAAGCTTTTTTCCTTTTTGAGTACGGTATTGTAGCTGTGTAGCCAGTTTTTTGGAAGAATGCAGTCAGCATCAGTTGTGATGATGAAATCAAACAAAGCATGTTTGAGTCCAACTTGGATGGCATCTTTTTTTGGAGCATTGGTGACTCGGCAGTTGTTTAAAATTTTTAGATTTGGAAGTTTGACTAGCCATTCTTTTATTTTATTCGTGGATCCATCTGTTGAATGATCATCAATCAATAGAATTTCAAAATTTTCTGAATGATATCTTAAATTCTGTATGCTTTTTAAGAGCGCCTCAATATTTTGTTCTTCATTTCTAAAAGGAATTATGATACTGAATTTTTGTTGTGGAAGCGTTGGATCGATCTTTGTTAAGGGTAGACGAATCAAACCTAAAATAAAGACTAGAATTAGAAAAAAATAAACAGCTATGAAAACCATTATAGAACTACTTTTTTAGTGTTGAAAAATTGTAGAATACTTCCTAGAATAGCTGGGGTAGCATGATTGTAAAGCCATAGTAAAAAATAGACCATTAAAATATTTCCATCTGAATACCCCAAGGGAACCAAGACAAACAAAGCGATACTTCCTTTCATGGCAAAATCTAAAATGTTTATGATGGGTAACAATGAACTTAGGAGGTATATCACACAGATGCCAGCATACAATTCTGTATAATCTTTAGTCGATTGATGTAGTAAGTACAACAAGAAAAATGAAAAAAACAGATACTTTATCGCAGAGTAGATAAACAATTGGCGATGTATTTTTAGGGGAATGCTCTTGATGTAGGATTTTATTTTTTTCCTAAAAATAAGACAAACTACAGTTCCAATTGAACTCGTTAAGACCAAGAACCCTTGTTGATTAAATATTTTGGCATCTAATTTATCTATCAAAGCGCAAACGCCCCAAGAACCAAAAAGAAGAGTAATGATCATTTGGTATATACCCTTAAATAAGTTTACAAATACAATATCCTTGGTTTTTACTTGAGGGTAAAAAAAGATTTTTTTTAGATAGTTTCCAGAGTTAAAAGGAGTAATGATGCCATAGGTATACGCAACAAGTGTTTCATAAGTCGCTTTTTTAAACGAGATTTTGTCAAATGTTTCAACTACAATTTTCCATTTTAACACTTCAAAACTCCAGTTTCCAAGGGATAAGAACAGTAGTGTTAGAAAAGTGACAGGGTTCAGAAAAAGCATTAACTCTTTGCTTTCAAAAGAAGTGTTTGTTATCCTGTAACCAATATAAAACAAGGCGGTACAACTTACCACATATTTTAGAAAGTAATTTAAGATTGTAAAATATTTACGAATTGATTTAAGCATGTATAGTGTTAGCATTCATTTTCGTTACCTTTGCTAAAATAGTTAAAACCACTTTATTGGCTGTAGAAAAAATCATATTAGGCATAGACCCAGGAACCACCATTATGGGTTTCGGTATTATTAAGGTCGTTGGAAAAAAAATGGAGTTTATTCAAATGAATGAATTGTTGTTGAGTAAATACAAAGATCCCTATGTGAAATTAAAATTGATTTTTGAGCGTACGGTTGAATTGATCGATACATATCACCCTGATGAATTGGCTATAGAGGCTCCTTTTTTTGGTAAAAACGTACAGTCTATGTTAAAGCTAGGAAGAGCTCAAGGAGTTGCCATGGCAGCAGGTTTGTCCAGGGAAATCCCAGTTACAGAATATTTACCAAAAAAAATTAAAATGGCCATTACCGGTAATGGTAATGCGAGTAAAGAGCAAGTGGCAATGATGCTTAAAAGCTTGTTAGATCTCAAGACTTTACCAAAAAACTTGGATGCTACTGATGGATTGGCTGCTGCAGTTTGTCATCACTTCAACAGTGGAGTCAAAGTAGGCGGTAAGAATTATAGTGGTTGGGCAAGTTTTGTTAGTCAAAATGAAAGCAAAATAGTAAAGTAATGGCGGGTTTGTATTTGCACATTCCGTTTTGTAAAAAAGCTTGTCATTACTGTGATTTTCATTTTTCTACTTCATTAAAACACAAAAGTTCTTTTTTAAAGGCTTTAGAGCAAGAAATTGTTCTGAGAGCAGAGGAATTTAAAAATATAAAAGTTCAAACTATTTATTTTGGTGGAGGTACCCCAAGTATTCTTGAAGCAAAACAAATTACTATGCTTCTCCAAACAATTAAAAAGAACTACAGTGTTGTTAAGAATCCAGAAATAACTCTGGAGGCCAACCCAGATGATTTGACAGCGCATAAGATTAAAGATTTAGCGCAAACAGAAATCAATAGATTGAGTGTTGGAGTTCAGTCTTTTGGAGACCAGGAACTGAAGATGATGAATCGTGCTCATGATGCTGATGAAGTCAAGAATTGTCTCCAAATAGCGACTCAGTATTTTGATAATATCACGATTGATTTGATGTATGGAATCCCTGGGTTATCTAATCAAGTATGGAAAAATAACATTCAACAAGCCCTAGATTTTGGGGTTTCACATATTTCCTCTTACGCACTTACTGTAGAAGAAGGAACAGCACTAGAAAGTTTTATCCAAAAAGGAACTTATCCCGCTGTTGATGAACATCTTGCTGCTGAGCATTTTGAGATCTTGGTTGCTGAACTAACACAAAACGGATTTGATCATTATGAAATTTCTAATTTTGGGAGACCTAATTTTTATTCGAGGCACAATACAGCTTATTGGTCGGGAAAATGGTACTTGGGTTTTGGTCCCTCTGCACATTCCTATAAAGCAGGGGTAAGAAGTTGGAATGTGTCAAACAATGCAAAATACATCAAATCCTTGTCAAGCGGTCAATTGCCCTCTACCCAGGAAGAATTGTCTGTAAAAGACGCTTTTAACGAATACATCATGACGGGATTAAGAACCATATGGGGGGTTTCGTTAGAAAAAATTGCTCAAGATTTTGGGGAGGAAACTCGTTTTTGTTTAGAACAACAAGTGCAACCCTTTCTTGATAACGGGACTTTGTTGTTAAAGCACAATCAGCTTATTTGTTCACAAAAAGGAAAGTTTTTAGTGGATGGTATTGCTAGTGCATTGTTTTGGCTTTAGTCTTTCTTTTGTATCACAACAAAGACTTAGATTATGATCTGAATGTATTGGTTTTAGCATTTAAAAAAGTTTTCAGACCATGTTCTCCTAGTTCTTTACCATAGCCGGATTTTTTAATTCCACCAAACGGAAATTTAGGACTTGAGGTCACTTTAAAATTTATAGAAACATAGCCCGTTTCAATTTGAGCTGCCAGGTTTTTTGCTCGCTCTAGATTTGCTGTCCAGATCGCAGCGCCTAACCCATAATCAGAATCGTTTACACAGTCTATAAGTTCATCGGTATTATCGTAGGAGATGATGCAAATAACAGGTCCAAAAATCTCTTCTTTGAGCATAGGATTGTCTTTGTTTACAACCATTAATGTTGTTTCGTAAAAAGGTTCGTTAATTTTACCACCAACCATAAGTTCTGCACCATTTTTGATGACTTGTTCTACTTGGTTTTGTAGCACAGGTAAAAACTCAGCTTTGGAGATGGGTCCTATTTGAGTTTTTGTATCCAATGGATCTCCTTGTTTCAAATTTGCTATTTTTTGTTTGAAAAATGAAATAGCGTAGGGCAGTTTATCTTTAGGTATGAAAATTCGTTTGGCAGCAATACATACTTGACCCGAGTTGGCTGTCCTAGATTCGAAGGCAGAAGTTAGTGCATAATCAAAGTCAGCATCTTCCAAAAGAATAGAAGCGTCTGTTCCTCCTAATTCTAGTACAGATTTTTTTAAGTATTTTCCTGCCAAAGCAGCGACTGCACTTCCGGCTTTGGTGCTTCCAGTGACACAAATCCCTTGCACGGTTCGGTGAGCAATGACTTGCTCAACCTGAGGAAGATCAATGATCAAATTGGTAAATACATGTTTTGGATATCCTGCGTCTAAGAATAACTGTTCTATAGCTAAAGCACAACCCATTACATTTGGGGCGTGTTTCAAAACACAAACATTTCCAGCCATTAAGTTAGGAAAAGCGAACCTAAAAACCTGCCAAAGTGGAAAATTCCAGGGCATAATTCCAAAAACAGCTCCAGTAGCATGGTAGCTCACATAGGTGTTGTCATCTAACCTGCTATTTTTTAGTAATGTTGAAGTGTGTGAAGTAAAGTAGTCAATTAGGCTACTTGTTTTTTCAATTTCTATTAAAGATTGGCTTATGGGTTTTCCCATCTCTGAACTCATCAAAACGGCCAAACGCTGCTTTTGTGAAAGTAAGAGTTCCTTTAGTTTTGTGCCAAGTTCTTGTTTTTTTTCTGACGAAATTCTTTTCCAATTCTCATAGCTTTTTTGAGTCATATCTAATTTTGAATTCAACTCACTATTGGTCAAAAAAGAATATTGATGGATTTTTTCTTTTGTAAACGGATTGGTTGTGACGATCATCTAAAAAATAAACTAAGTTTGATTTACAAACTTACAAAATGTAAGTCAGTACAGCTGTTGTTTTTTTCTAAGAATATTTAACGTATAATGGATAAAAATAATTGAAGGCAAAGGGGGTAACTTCTTCTATTTATGGAAGAAAAGCAAAAACAATTTCTTTTTGTGTCAATTAAAGTTTGTAAAGGTCTAATCGTTATACGTAATTTTTGAATGATGGGTTATCTTGAAATTGCAAGACCGCGCAATAAAACAATAGTCATGTGCCTCAGCCAATGCCTCTTCAACTTTTTTAGCATCACACGACTGAATAGAAATCTTGGGTTGTAAACTGACGTTTTCAAACTGACCACTACCGTTAGGATTTACTTTTACAAGCCCTGTTGGGGTGTCAGTGTAGCTTTTGATTTTGATATTTTTTAACCCACAGAGATAAAAAAAGGACATCATGTAGCAAGCAGATAGAGCACTAAGTAACATCTCTTCTGGGTTGTATAGTGTTTTGTCGCCATGAAACATCGCGTCTGCAGATCCCATTAGATTAGGTTTGTTATCAAAACTCAATTCATAAATACGGGTATATTTAAGGTGATTTCTTTTGTCTATCGTTGTGATTCCTTTCCATACCAATTTGATGTTATACGCGTGTTCATTTTTCATGATTTGTATGTATTTCAGTAAAATGTTTATAAAAGTAAGGAATGGTTTCTATTCCTTTGTAGAAGTTGAACAACCCATAGTGTTCGTTGGGAGCATGTATGGCATCACTATTCAGTCCAAACCCCATCAAGATGGTATGGCTTTTAAAAACTTCATTAAACAATGAGACAATAGGGATACTTCCTCCTGAAGGTTGAGGGATGGGTTTGTTGGCAAAGGTTTCAGAATAGGCCTTGTAAGCTGCTTGATAACCTATTGCCTCTAAAGGTGTTCTGTATGCTTTACCTCCGTGGTGAGGTGTGATTTTTACGGTTACAGATTTTGGCGCTAGGCTTGTAAAGTAATCAGTGAATAAGTGAGTCATTTCATCAGGATCTTGACCAGAAACCAGTCTCATAGAGATTTTGGCATAGGCTTTTGAGGGCAACACTGTTTTTGCACCCTCTCCGATATAACCACCCCATATTCCATTTACATCTAGTGAGGGTCTGACGGTACTTCTTTCTAGGGTAGAATATGTTTTCTCACCCCATTCTTCTTCAATATTCAAGGCCTTGTTGTAGTCTTTTTGAACAAAAGGGGCTTTGTTCATCTCTCTCCTTTCTTCTTTGGACAGCACATAGGCATGATCATAAAAACCAGGAATGGTGATGTGGTTGTTTTCATCGTGAAGTTTAGAAATCATTTGACTTAAAATATTGATAGGGTTTGCCACTGCACCACCATAGAAACCAGAATGTAAATCTCTATTGGGACCTGTTAATTCCACTTCGACATAGCTCAAGCCACGAAGCCCGGTTGTGATAGAAGGTTGTTGGTTGGAAATCATACCTGTGTCAGAAATTAAGATCACATCATTTTCAAACAACTCAGTATGTTCCTCGATGAACGGAGCAAGACTAGGAGAACCTACTTCTTCTTCCCCCTCAATCATAAATTTCACATTACAGGGGAGTTGCTCTGTGGCGATTAAAATTTCAATGGCCTTGATATGCATAAACATTTGCCCTTTGTCATCACAGGCACCTCTCGCAAAAATAGCACCGTCAGGATGAAGTTTTGTTTTTTTTAGGGTTGGTTCAAATGGAGGAGTATCCCATAACTCTAGAGGGTCAGCGGGTTGAACATCATAATGTCCGTAAACCAATACAGTAGGGAGCTCAGGATTTATAATTTTATCTGCATAGACAACTGGATTTCCTTTCGTCTCCAATAGTTGAATGTTTTCACAGCCTGCATTTAAGAGTGACTTTGCTACAGCTTCTGCCGTCTGTAAAAGTTGAGGTTGGTAGGCCAAATCAGCGCTGATAGATGGCATTTTGAGCAGTTCAAAAAGCTCCTGTAAAAAGCGTTCTTTGTGTTTAGCGATATAGGTTTGTATGTTTTTCATCAATTCATTTTAAAGTGTTACTAAAATATAATATTTATCTTTGCAAATTGTAAGTATTGTGTATATTTGCACTCGTTAAAGATTTTAATGCAGGCGTGGTGGAATTGGTAGACACGCTAGATTTAGGATCTAGTGCCGCGAGGTGTGAGAGTTCGAGTCTCTCCGCCTGTACAATTAAAAACCTCAACAAGCTTATTTGTAGCTAGTTGAGGTTTTTTAGTTTTTATATTTGTACGATTATTGTACGATTGAATTATTTTAGTCTTATTTCTATAATAATTTTAGTAAAAAAATAAAGTTGTTTTTTAGGCTTCATTT
>NZ_JBDNAI010000119.1:0-8947 GCF_039768515.1 Wenyingzhuangia sp. | reverse complement strand
GCATTGATTAACGACCAAATTGCTGCATTAAAGGAAAAAGGAATTGAAGCAGTAACGATCCCAAGCAAGTCTTCAAATGATGATATCATACGTTTGTTTGATAATATAAAAGTTAAAAAAACCAAACTATTATACCTCTCACCCGAAAGACTCAGTCAGCCCATTATTCAAGACAAATTAAAAGAACTAACCATTTCGTTTGTTGCAATAGATGAAGCGCACTGTATATCTCAATGGGGACACGATTTTAGACCTGCATACCTAAAGATTGTTCTATTACGAAAGTTACTCCCCAATCCTACTTTCTTAGCCGTTACAGCAACTGCTACAAAAACAACACAAACGCAGATCATAGATTTGCTTTCCCTTAAAGATGTACAAAAACACTTGGGGTCTTTCAACAGAGCAAATTTGGCTTATCAAGTTTATGAAACTCCTCAGAAATTTGATTTGTTGACCCGAATATTGAGAAAAAGCAAAACAATTACTATTGTTTACTTACAAAGTAGACTAGCGACCATAGAATTGTCTAAAAGACTAAATCGAGACGGCTTCAAAAGCACCTACTATCATGCTGGTCTGAGTCCCAAAGAAAAGGAAAACAACTACAACGCTTGGAACAACGAACAACAAAACATCATGGTTGCTACAAGCGCTTTCGGTATGGGGATTGATAAAAGCAACGTAAGATTGGTCGTCCATTTGGAAATCCCACAACACATAGAAAACTATACTCAAGAAGCAGGAAGGGCTGGTAGAGATGAACAAAAAGCTTTTTCTTGTGTTATTCTCTCTAAAAATGACCTTCTAAAATTTGAGAAACTAAGAAATCAAAACTTATTAACTTTTGACGATGTTTTAACAGTCTACGACAAATTAAACCAACACTTCCAAATCGCTTATGGAGAACAAATATCAGAGGCTTTTGATTTTGACCTTGAAGTTTTTTGCACCAAATACAACCTAGAAAATCACAAAACAAAAAGAGTCTTACAAAAACTAAATAGCTATGGAATTCTGAACCATGAAGAGCGATACAAAAACAGCACTGCTGTAAAAGTAATTTGTAGCAGTAAACAATTGCTCCATTTTTGCAACACACAACAAAAATATAGGGTCCTAGTAGACTACTTATTGAGGAACTATGTTGGGATTTTTGAATTGTCAAAAAAAATAAATTTGGCAAAGCTATCCCAAACAACAAAAATGTCGGCAATCGAAATTCACAAGAAACTAAACTACCTGAAAGAAATAAAACTGATTGACTATGACAAAAAACTAAATCATAATCGCTTAAAATTTTTAGTGCCTCGCGAGGATAAAAAAACTGTGCTGTTGATCAAAAAAGACTTGTTAAAGCTGAATGAAATCGAATTTCAAAAAGGCAAAAAAACCTTAGCTTATTTTGAAAACCAAGAAGTCTGTAGAAACTTGATGATTTTAGAATATTTCAACGAACAAAACGCTAATGTCTGTGGTATTTGCGATATTTGTCTTGAAAACAAAAAAGAAGTATCCAAAGAAGATTTGAGTAAAAACACCCTCCATCTTTTGAAAAAAAAACCACATAGCTTTAATGAATTGATGATTGCTTTAAGAATCAACTCGATTAGACTACTAGAAATTTTGGATTATTTGGCGAACGAAAACTATATTCAACAACACCAACAATATTATCAAATCATATGAGCAAACTAAGAATTGTGTTTATGGGAACTCCTGATTTTGCGGTTAGCATATTAGATAAAGTTTTACAGCATCACTATAACATTGTAGGAGTCATTACTGCTCCAGATAAACAAGCTGGTAGAGGTAGAAAAATTCAAGAATCTGCAGTGAAAAAATACGCCACTGAAAAAAATCTAACCATTCTACAACCTACAAATCTAAAATCTCCTGAATTTCAAAAACAACTAGAGGCCCTAAACCCTAACCTCCAAATTGTAGTCGCTTTTAGGATGCTTCCAAAATCTGTGTGGAACTTACCAGAACATGGCACATTCAATTTACACGCTTCCTTATTGCCCGATTACAGAGGTGCCGCACCTATCAATTGGGCCATCATAAACGGAGAAACTGAAACCGGAACCACTACTTTCTTTTTAGATGATAAAATTGATACAGGAGAAATCATATTACAAAACAAAACAAATATTGGCAAAAATGAGACCGTAGGAGAATTACACGACAAACTGATGCACCTTGGAGGTGATTTGGTTATTGACACTCTGAGACGCATAGCGACAGACAACATAAAAACAAGAAAACAGGCAAAGGATAGCAATAAACTGGCTTATAAAATTCATACCGACACCTGTAAAATTGATTGGCATCAAACTAGTAAAAAAATACACAATCACATTAGAGGTCTAAACCCTTATCCTGCTGCATGGACTACTCTGACAAATAACGACGAAACGATCAGTGCCAAAATATATGACTGTGAAGTTGTCCATGAAAGTCATCAACTAAAAGTTGGAAGTATCATTACAGATAAAAAAACAATCAAAATCGCTACTCTAGACGGATTTATCAAAATCAACCAAATTAAATTGGCAGGAAAAAAACGAATGGATACCGCGAGTTTACTGAATGGATACAAATTTGAGGATCAAGCCCATGTGCAGTAAATACTAGCATAGTACACAAAACAACAATTTGAAACCGTCTTTATCAACAAAAGACGAAAGTTATCAACAAATCAGTGTTTTTAAGGGCTCTAGGCTTGCATACCCTATTATTCCTTTTATATTTGTTTGTATATAAACTAATTTAATTAAAATAATATTACAGTTATGAACAAATCAGATTTAATCGACGCAATTGCATCAGACGCAGGAATTTCTAAAACAGCAGCTAAAGCAGCTTTAGAATCATTAACAAACAATGTTACTTCAACTTTAAAAGGTGGTGGTAAAGTATCATTAATTGGATGGGGAACTTGGTCAGTAACAAACAGACCAGCAAGAGATGGTAGAAATCCTCAAACTGGAGCTACTATTAAAATTGCAGCTAAAAATGTTGTTAAATTTAAGCCAGGTGCTGGATTATCAGATGCTGTAAACTAATAACAATCTATCGTATTGTAAAACTCCTTTTCACAAAGGAGTTTTTTTTATGTCTTTTTTTTAACTATATTAGACTGAAAGCCAACCTATGCCATCTCTTAAACCTTCAAAAGGACGATTACTTATTGCTGAACCAAGTATTATAGGTGACTTATCGTTCAACCGATCTATAATTCTGCTGACGGAGCATAACCAGTTTAACTCTATCGGTTTTATCATGAACAAGCCTTTGGGATACAAACTAAGTGACTTGATTCCTGAAATCGAATGTGACTTCAAAATTTACCAAGGAGGCCCCGTAGAACAAGACAATCTTTACTTTATTCATAAAATCCCAGAACTCTTAAACAATAGTATTCAAGTAACCAAAGATATTTATTGGGGTGGTGATTTCAGCGAACTTACTCAATTGCTAAATAAGGGCATGATCAACAACGAAGACATACGCTTCTTTTTGGGATATTCTGGATGGGGCAAAGATCAACTCAACCATGAATGGGAAAAAGAATCTTGGCTAGTCCAAGAAAACAACTATCAAAATATTTTTAACACACAAAACAGAAACCTTTGGAAAGAAAGCATGCTAGAATTTGGAACGAAGTATCAAATTTGGGCAAATGCACCTTCGGACCCAAAACTTAACTAAACATCAATTTGACAATCTGATCAACTACTTTTGTGCTAAATTTCTTTTTTCTGTAATTTGTTACGGGCTGTATCCCCAGAATCGTATTCGTCAAAAAAACTTCATCTGCTTTTTGTATTTCAAATGGAGAAATAGATGCCTCTTGGATATCAAAATCAGGATGTTTTTCCAAAACTGAAATGATATTTTTTCTCATCACCCCTTTTATACAACCTTCAGATAAAGGAGGTGTTTTAATAACGTTTCCTTTGACTATAAAAATATTTCCATTCGTAAATTCGACAACTCCTTTATGACTATTAAGCAACACACAATTGTCTAATTTATTCTCTTGAGCATAAACACTTGCCAAAACATTTGTGATTTTATTATTGGTTTTAACTGTAGATAGCAAATTAGGATTGATCATGAAATCTTTGTAAAGGTCAACAACATATTGATCTCTAACACTTGTTTCTACTTTTTTTGCTTCAATAACATAAGATATGTTGTGAGTCTTAGGTGCATACAACCCCTCTGCGTCTCTGAAAACAGTAAATCGTATTCTATTTTCAGTACCAGTGTTGGCATTTACAGTCTTCAAAATTTCTGATTCAAAAAACTCTAATGTAAGATGCATAGGAATCTCCATACGTAACATACGCATAGAAGCCATCAAGCGAAAATAATGATCTTCACAAAAAACAACAGTCTCCTCTTTTATCTTAATTGTTTCAAATAAAGCATCACCATATTTGAAGGCTCTATTGTTATAATCGATTTGAGAAGTTTCTTCAGAAACAATTTCTCCATTAAAGTTAATCATCGTAATCTTAAAATTTTAGCAAATTTACATAAAAAAAGCCTTGATATAGATCAAAGCTTTAAGACAATTTGGAGCTAGTGCTCTAGGCTCCTATTATGTGTTTCAACTCCCCAATCTGATTTTCCCACAACATTTTTGATTCTTCAATTTCGTCTTCTTCTGCAAAATCTGTGATGATCAAAGAAACATCTTTGGTCAGGGCGTCTACTTGTATTTTAAACTCAAAATAAGCATTTTCATCTTCATCTTCTACCCAATGAAATTTAGCTCTATCATCTGACTTAAAAGCCAATAGTTTTGCTTCTTCAGCAACTCCATCCCAAATAAACTCAAACATTTCACCTCTAGAATTCACGTTATCTGCAAACCATTCTCCCAAACCTGATGGTGTTGAAAAATATTGATATAGCATTGAGGGCGAAGCATGTATTGGAAATTCTATCTGAAATTTTTCTTTAGGCATGATATTCTGATTACGTTGGTCGGCAAAGTAATATTTTTTACCTATTAAAAAAAATATAGTTTTAATATTATTTCTTTTTTTCAATATGAATCTCCCTTACAGACAAAGGAAGATTGCTCCCTGGCAAAACAGAAGAACACCGCTCTAGATCTCCATTAACAAAACCCTGCTGCAATATGTTTTCAATCATATAATCCTCCATTATATTTTCGGGATTGTATTTTAAATCCAAATCAATCTTAAAAAAACGAGCAGATAAACGATACCAAAACGCTTTATATTTTCCTCTCTTGTCCTTTATATGTTCATTGACGGTTTCTCCTGTCAACCTATGAATTAACTTGATCAAAATTCGCCCCTCTGTTTTTGTTAATTTTTTAATGTTGTCCGAAAATTGTTCTTCTAATACTCTTTGCTTTTTTTTGATGTATTTCTTTTTTTTCCTTGATGAGGTCATGCCATAAGTGACTAAATTTAAACTATCTACTTTTTCTTTAGCCAATAAAGCATAAGGATAAGCTTTGTAGGTTTTTTTGGTAAACCAGGAATAATATCTTTTGTCGTAATTGTTAGTAAACTTTGGAGCAGAAAAGACAACAACAGTATCGAGAAGCACCTCTTGATCCGCATCCGTTATATAGATACCGCTTTTGTACTTCTCATCAAAAACATCCAAATCACTTATCTGTGCATTAGAAGTTATCGATATCAGTATAAAAAATAATATTTTTTGTGTTAATTTCATCTATACCAAAAATACACAATTAGGGCCCTTAAAAACAAGAGAGAACTTGTTTAATATCTAGAATCAAAATAGTACTTTTGACAAGATATAAAAACCTACAATTGATGAGTACACAAACGATATTAACAGAAAAGTCTTTAACATTTCTAGAGGAATATTTGAATAATGCTGCCCCTACAGGATACGAAAGTAAGGGACAAAAAATATGGATGGACTATTTAAAGCCTTATGTAGATGAATTTATAACTGATGCCTACGGAACTGCTGTTGGTGTTATTAATCCTACAGCAAAATACAAGGTTGTCATTGAAGGGCATGCAGATGAAATTTCATGGTATGTAAATTATATTACTGACAATGGATTAATTCATGTCATCAGAAACGGCGGAAGCGACCACATCATTGCGCCTTCAAAAAAAGTAAATATTCACACAAAAAAAGGGATTGTAAAAGGTGTCTTTGGATGGCCAGCCATACACACAAGACTAAAAGGTAAAGCAGAAGATACTCCCAAAATTGAAAACATTACCATTGATGTAGGTTGCGACAACAAAGAAGAGGTTTTAGCACTCGGCGTACATGTAGGGTGTGTAATCACTTATCCTGATACTTTTGAAGTTTTAAACGGTAATAAATTTATTTGTAGAGCGCTAGACAACAGAATGGGTGGTTTTATGATTGCTGAAGTAGCACGTCTAATCAAAGAAAACAATATTGACCTTCCTTTTGGTTTGTATGTCACAAACTCTGTACAAGAAGAAATTGGTTTGCGTGGAGCAGAAATGATAACCCAAACTATAAATCCAAATGTTGCAATTGTAACTGATGTTTGCCATGACACAACCACACCAATGATTGATAAAAAATCTGAGGGAGACAGTAAAATCGGAGATGGACCCGTAATTTCTTATGCGCCAGCGATTCAACATAATGTTAGAGAACTCATTATAGAGACTGCTGAAAAAAACGAAATACCTTTTCAACGTCATGCCTCCTCTAGAGCAACAGGTACAGATACCGATGCCTTTGCATACAGCAATGGTGGAGTGCCCTCTGCTTTGATATCATTACCCCTAAGATATATGCATACTACAGTTGAAATGGTACACAGAAATGATGTTGAGAATGTAATTAAACTTATTTTCGAGAGCGTAAAGCAAATAAAAGAAGGGGATGATTTTAATTATTTTGTTGAAAACAGTTATTGTATTTAAATATGATGAAACTCTTGTAAACATTGAATGAAGTCTAAACGTCATTGTGAGATCCCATAAAAAAGAATTATGCGATTGATTACGAAATAAAAATGATATTTGTAAAATTTAAAAAATAAAAAATGCCACACCAACACAAAACCCTGGGGGAATACATCAATGAAAACCAACATGCTTTCAAATATACCACTGGTGAATTGTCAAGCCTTATAAATGCAATAAGACTCGCCGCAAAAGTAGTAAACCATGAGGTAAACAAAGCAGGATTGGTTGACATTACAGGGGCAATTGGAGAAGTTAATGTCCAAGGAGAAGCGCAGCAAAAGTTAGATGTGTACGCAAATGATAAGTTTATCCAAACGATGATCAATCGAAATATTGTTTGTGGAATAACAAGCGAAGAGGAAGAAGACTTCATTATCGTAAATAGTAAAGATCAAAATCATCAAAACAAATATGTTCTTTTGATAGATCCCCTAGATGGGTCCTCTAACATTGATGTAAATGTCTCAGTAGGTACGATCTTTTCAATTTACCGCAGAATTACTCCCGTTGGTACACCTGTAACCAAAGAAGATTTTTTACAGGAAGGCAAACATCAAGTAGCTGCTGGTTATATTATCTATGGTACTTCTACCATGTTGGTATACTCGACAGGACATGGTGTAAACGGTTTTACTTTAAATCCAGCTATTGGTACTTTTTATTTATCTCACCCAAACATGGAATTCCCTGAAGATGGGAGTATCTATTCTGTCAACGAAGGGAATTATTTAGAATTTCCAGAAGGGATAAAAAAATACATCAAATATTGCCAGCAAATCGAAGAAGATAGACCCTATACGAGTAGGTATATTGGTTCCTTAGCCTCGGACTTTCATCGAAATCTTATCAAGGGTGGTATTTATATGTATCCGAAAAGCACAAAAAATCCAGAAGGTAAATTAAGATTATTATACGAATGCAACCCTATGGCATTCTTAGCTGAACAAGCAAATGGAAAAGCAAGCGACGGCTACAATCGAATCTTAGACATCAAACCAAAAGAGTTACACCAAAGAATTCCATTTATTTGCGGTAGTAAGAACATGGTAGAAAAAGCTGAAAAATTCATGAAAAAATATTCATAAAAAAAAGTCTAAAACAAATTGTTTTAGACTTTTTAGCTTTGATATGACCTCTATTCTATCAAAAAAAATGTTATGATATTAATGATTAAAAAAACCATCAACAATAGAAACCAGATGTTTTCATTTCATTAAAAACCAACCTTAAATACCTAGAGCTTGCCCTCCACCAACTTGGATAGTCTCTGCAGTTAAGAAAGCAGCATCTTTACTTGCCAAGAAAGCAACTACACCAGCAACATCTTCAGGCTGACCTAATCTCCCTAACATAATACTATTTGCCCATGAAGCAAATACTTCTGGCTTAGTCGATTTGATTTGTGCATGAAAAGGAGTATCGATAGTACCAGGTGATACAGCATTTACCCTAATTCCATATTCAGCCAAATCTTTTGCTAGTGCTCTGGTAATCGCGTGCACTCCAGCTTTAGAAGTTCCGTAGATCCCTGCACCTGGTCCTCCTGCATTCCATCCTGCATTTGAGGTATAGTTAATAATTGAGGCATTTTCCCCTTTTTTTAAGAAAGGGATGGCTGCTCTTGAGGCAAAAAATGTAGAGTCAAGATTTAAAGCCATCACAGATCTATAAAACGCTGTAGTCATTCCCTCAAATCTAGATCTACCTCCTAAACCACCTGCATTGTTAACCAATACATCAATTTTTCCATATTTTTTCCCAACTGCATTTATGTTGGTGTCCACCTCTTCCTCGTTGGTAACATCAAAGCTATAATATTCAGCTTCGATATCCATTGCATCTAATTCTGCTAGTCTTTTGGCTCCTGAAGCATCGTCAATACCGTTTAAGACAACAATATATCCGTCTTTACCTAATCTTTTGGCTACTTCAAAACCAATACCTCCTGTTGCACCTGTAAT
>NZ_JBDNAI010000118.1:0-32894 GCF_039768515.1 Wenyingzhuangia sp. | reverse complement strand
TTGTTTTAGAGCAAAATAGTATAAAAAAAAATGTAAACATGCTGCTAATAGGTTATGATCTAGGAAGTTCATCTGTAAAAGCTTCTTTGGTTGACAGTAAAACAAAAAAAGTTTTGGCTCTTGCTCAGTATCCTGAACGAGAGATGACAATAGATGCTCCTCAAGAAAATTGGGCGGAGCAACATCCAAGTGATTGGTGGTCTAATGTATGTAAAGTCACAGATTTACTTTTTGAAAATACTGAGTTCTGTAGAAAGGATGTTATAGCTATCGGTATTGCTTATCAGATGCATGGATTGGTGACACTGAATTCAGATAACGAACCGGCTAGACCAGCGATCATTTGGTGTGATAGTAGAGCAGTATCTATTGGTGACAAAGCCTTTGAGGAAATTGGTAGAAAAAATTGTTTAGAGCATTTGCTAAATTCTCCAGGAAATTTTACTGCTTCTAAGTTAAAATGGGTTCAAGAAAATGAGCCCGAAACCTATAAAACGATAAGGAAAATAATGTTACCTGGTGATTATATAGCTTTTAAATTTACCCAGAAGTTTACAACAACAAATACAGGTTTGTCCGAAGGGGTGTTTTGGGACTTCAAGAATGATCAGTTAAGCGAGACCATTATGGATTATTATGGTTTTGATTATGACTTGATTCCAAAAATAGTTCCAGTTTTTTCAAACCAAGGAAAAATAACTTCTGCAATAGCAAATGAATTTGGCTTTGATCCGAATACTATTGTTTCTTACAGGGCAGGAGATCAACCCAATAATGCATTTTCTTTAAACGTTTTAGAGCCGGGCGAGATTGCAGCTACAGGAGGAACTTCAGGAGTAGTTTATGGAGTGGTTGATCAGTTGAAATTTGACCCGAATAATAGGGTCAATACCTTTGCTCACATAAATCATACAGAAAAGCAAAGAAGGTTGGGGGTACTTTTGTGTATCAATGGAACTGGAAGCGCTTATGCTTGGTTGAGAAATAATTTAGCAGAGGATATGGATTATTTTGAGTTAGAAACATTAGCAAATTCGATAGAAATAGGAGCAGACGGTTTGTCTTTTTTACCCTTTGGTAATGGAGCAGAACGTATGCTACAGAATACAATCATTGCTGCTCAGTTTGAGGGATTGCAATTTAACAAACACAAACTCGCTCATATGGTAAGGGCTTGTATAGAAGGAATTGCTTTTTCTTTTGTTTATGGTATTAAATGTATGCATGAACTTGGTTTAGACCCAAGCGTTATTAAAGTAGGGAATGACAATATGTTCCAATCCAGTATATTTGCTAAAACTATTGCTACATTGACCCATGCAGAAATTCAAGTCAAAGAAACCAATGGTGCCGTTGGTGCTGCAATTGGAGCAGGTTTTGGGGCCAATAAAATTGAGAGTTTAAAAGTCGCATTTGATCAAGAAAATATCATCAAAACATATCAAGCCGACAAATCAAAATTAGAAGCTTACACTAAAGCTTATGAGAAGTGGCTAAAATTATTAGAAACAAAAATAAAATAATATATCATGTCAAAATTAACGATTGGGAATAAAGAATATTTCCCAGGTATTGGAGAAATTAAGTTTGAAGGTAAGGATTCAAAAAACCCGTTAGCTTATAAGTACTATAACCCAGACCAAGTTGTTGCTGGAAAGACGATGAGAGAACACTTTAAATTTTCTATCGCCTATTGGCATACTTTCTGTGGTCAAGGCTCTGACCCATTTGGTCCTGGAACCCAAAATTTTGAATGGGATCAGCACTCTGATCCTATACAAGCGGCGAAGAATAAAGCAGATGCTGCTTTTGAATTCATCACAAAAATGGGTTTTGACTACTATTGTTTTCATGATTTTGATTTGATTCAAGAGGGAGCAACTTTTGAAGAGTCAGAGGCTCGTTTAAAAGAAATTGTTGCTTATTTAAAGGAAAAACAAGCGGCAAGTGGTGTTAAATTATTGTGGGGTACTGCGAATTGTTTCTCTAATCCACGCTATATGAATGGAGCTGCTACCAATCCAAATTTTGATGTGGTTGCAAGAGCCGGAGCACAAATTAAATTGGCGTTAGATGCGACAATGGAGTTAGAGGGTGAAAACTATGTCTTTTGGGGAGGTAGAGAAGGTTATATGTCTCTTTTGAACACAGACATGGGTCGAGAGTTAGACCATATGGGTCAGTTTTTAGGATTGGCTAAAGATTATGCAAGAGGTAAGGGGTTTAAAGGGAATTTCTTTATTGAACCAAAGCCTATGGAGCCAACAAAGCATCAGTATGATTTTGATGCTGCTACTGTTATCGGTTTTTTAAATAAATATGGACTACAAGATGACTTTAAAATCAATTTAGAAGTCAATCATGCCACATTAGCAAGTCATACAATGCAACATGAAATGGATATCGCTGCTCAAGCTGGAATGTTAGGAAGTGTTGATGCCAATCGTGGTGATTATCAAAATGGATGGGACACGGATCAATTCCCAAATAATATTCAAGAAACAGCAGAGGCCATGTTGGTTTTCTTAAAGGCTGGTGGGTTGCAAGGAGGTGGAGTTAATTTTGATGCAAAAATCAGAAGGAATTCTACAGATTTAGAAGATGCTTTTTTAGCTCATATTGGTGGGGCCGATACCTTTGCAAGAGGTTTGTTGGTTGCTGATAAAATCATAAGAGAATCACAATACGAGGCTTTAAGAACCAAACGTTATACATCTTTTGATAGCGGAAACGGTAAAGCCTTTGAAGAGGGTAAGTTAACATTTGAAGATTTCTATACCATTGCAAAAAAGAATGGGGAATTGCCTAGTATTAGTGGTAAACAAGAATTGTTTGAAAATATTATTAATGATCATATTTAACAACCTTTTAAAGCAGGACTTGTTGGTTTAGTTTAACCTGCTTTTGTTCAAAAGTTGTTGGATTGGTTTTCCCTTCTCTAGTTTAGAGAAGGGATTTTTTATGAATAGCGCCAAGCCACACATCTACTTTTTTTATTTCCCTGTTCCATCTCTATGATTTTCACTTCTGTGGGTTGTATTTTATTGATCGCCCTCTTTATATTTTTAAGATTTTCTTTTTGAGAGACCAAGCAGGTAAACCAGTTTACTTGTTTTTTGAATTGGACACTTTCGACAATCATTTTTTTTATGAAAGCCTCTTCACCTCCTTTATACCACAATTCGTTTGATGTTCCTCCAAAGTTTAGCGTGTTTTTAGTGTTGAGATTTAAATTTCTAACCTTACGCTCATTTTTTTTGGCTGCATCAGTAGCATTTTTAAAAAATGGTGGGTTGCAAACGACAACATCAAATCTATCGTTAGGATTTATGATGTTGACTAGAATGTTATTTTTGAACTTTTGAGGTCTAAGTTCAATATCATGCAAACATTTGTTTTTGCGTATGATTTGTTTTGCATTTTGTAGTGACTCCAGATTGACCTCACTTGCTTTACAGTTCCAGTTGAAATGACACCTTCCTAATATGGGGTATATTAAATTTGCACCTGTTCCGATATCTAACAAATGAATGTTTTTTTTGTTTGCAAGCAACTCGTCTATATGGAGTAGATAATCAAGTCTACCTGGAATTGGCGGGCATAAATTGTTTTCTGGAATTTCCCAATACCTCAATCGATAATGTAATAGGAGGATTGCTTTGTTTAGTGCTTTAACCGCTTCTTTATCTTCAAATCGTATCGTTTTATTACCATATTTATTGGTAAACACATGTTTTTTAAGACTTGGATAAGCTTTTGATAGCTGATCAAATTGGTAAGATTCTTGAAATGGATTTTTTTTGTGCATTGTTGTTTTTTAGGAGTTGTATAACAATATATAAGCAGTTATGATCATCATATTTTAATTTACCAGAATGTAATAAACAAACGTTCGTAAGTTTTATTTCTTTTTACCCACAACAAAGGGCTGTGTTTGAAATTAATTTGCTCTATAATTTCTTTTTTGATTTCCTCAAAAGAACACCAAGTGTCATTGTTTTTTGGATCGATAAGCCAATCTACTTTTATAGGGAGGTGATATAAATCACCATTAGGTAAAATATCAAGTTCTTGATGACTGATGTAGTAACCTTTGATACATTCATGATTAATATTGGCAAAGGTTTGATTTCTTAAGTGAAGTGGTACGTATAACTGGGCCAAAAAATGAACCGATTGTTTGATGTTATGTGGATTTATTCCTTTTTTGGATAATATCTTTTTTGTTGAGTTATTCTTTAATAGCGGGAATTGTTTTGATTTTAATTTTAATAGTTTTTGTGCTAAGGAGTCTTTAAGATTGGGTCCAATCCATCGATTTATTTCATTAGGCTCATCAGGTTTATAGAGATAGAATTTATAGGCCAGTTCTATGTGGTGGATTTCATTATTTTTTTTCTGTATTATAAAATCTAACTCTCCAATTGTTTGATGTTTATCGACTTGAATTTGTATGTTATGAGCCAGTGAACAATATGCTTCTTGTTTCTCAAGATTTTTTTGATAAAAAATTTCTACTAATTTACCCAGTCTATGGTGCTTACTCGTATCTATACTTGCCCAATCTATGTTTTCATGAAATGGGATTTCTATAGGTCGGTATTCGTAAAAATCAACGTCATTCCATAAAATAGGAGTGTTTTTTAATCCCTGGTATTGTTTTTTTAATTTAGAAAGTTCAATCATTACATTATGGGTTTTTATTTTACTCTACTAAACTGTTTATCTACAATTTTTATCTTGGAGGTCATGCTAAACTTCTAAAGATAAAAAAGCTTCAAACAATATTTGTCTGAAGCTTTGTTTTTTATGTTTGTATGATTTTTTTATTTTTCAAAAAGAATAATGCTTTCAATATGAGCTGTATGTGGGAATTGGTCGACAAGGCTCATTTTAGAAATGTGGTATCCAGCTTGTCTCAAGATTTCAGTATCTCTCGCTTGTGTTGCAGGATTGCAGGAAACATAGACCATTCTATTTGCTCCTATTTTGATAACTTTGTCTAGTGTTTTTGGAGCTATTCCAGCTCGAGGAGGGTCTAAAACAATTGTTTCTATATTACCCTTGTATTGGGGGTATTGTACTAAAAATTTACCAACATCTGCTGCGTAAAAATCTACTCCTTCAATTTTATTGCGTTTGGCATTTTGTTCTGCATCTTTTATTGCATCAGTGACAATATCAACACCAATAATCTTAGTTCCTGTAGTTTTTGACGCTAATATTTGACCAATAGTTCCAGTTCCGCAAAATAAATCCATAACGATTTTACCATTTACAGTCTCAGCTTTTTCTAAAGCGTAATCGATAACCTTAGCATAAAGCTTCTCCGCAGATTTTGGGTTGGTTTGGAAGAAACTTTTCATAGAAATTTCAAAGTCTAGCCCTAATAAGCTTTCTACAATTCTATCTTCTCCAAAAATTAATTTTTCGGTTCCGGTTACTGCTAGGGTTCTATCTCCAACTTCGTCGTTTGTTGTGTGAATAAGCCCAGCAATCCTTTCTCCAAATAATTTCTTTAGTAGCGCTACAAAAGCTTCCATATCAAAATTGGATATTTGTGGAGAAGTTGTAACTAAATTACATAAGATTTGATTGGTTTTATAACTTTTTCTAATAACAAAATAGCGAAAGAATCCTCTTTTTTGAGGAGCATGCCAAGGGTCTAGTCCAGTATCTTCACAAAATTGTCGAATGTACTTTAAACTATTTTCTATTTGAGAATCAAATAAACCAGAGTCTTGATCAAGATTTTCTGCACACCACCAGGTACCACGTTTTTTAAACCCTAAAGCAAATTCATCTACATCAGTTTTTTTTTCAAAGTCATATCGAATGGCAGAGAATCCATATTCCATTTTATTTCTATAGTGGAATACTTCAGGAGAACTGATAAATTCATCAAACAAGTCTTCTATATTTTCGACTTTACCAATTCGTTTGAACAGTTCTAGCGTACTGTTTTTTTTGTATTGATGTTGAATATCAATTGGGAGCTTGATGTATGGAGCTCCAGGAATCAATTGAAATGGGACTTCTATCTCTTGATCTGATGGTGATAATACTTCAAACAGTTTGGCTTCTGCATACTGTTTGCTTGTTTTTTTTATTTGACATCGTACTGTCTGTCCAGGTAGAGTGTTGGGTACAAAAACTACAAATTGTCCATTTTCGTTTCTAATTCTCCCAATCCCCTTTCCTCCAAACGCATAGTCTTCTATAGTAATAGAGATGATTTCACCTCTTTTTACAAATTTATTTCGTTCTCTTTTTGGCATTCGGCAAATGTACTAATACTTGTTTATAAACTAGAATTTTTCATTACCGAAAAATTTGTCTAAAAAAAAAATCGTTCAAAACCGATGGTTAAAACGTTACTATTTGATTTGGTAGTAATCAATGATGTTTTAAAAAGGAACGATACTTTATAGACCCATAAATAAAATAGTTCTAATCATCATCGATGATTTATTGAATTAAAATAGTATTTGTTTGCCTTATTCTATTGTCAAATGGATCTTTTGAGGTCATCATAAAGTCGTTAGGTGTTTCATCAAAAAAAACTAAGCATTCTTAAATACGATATATGCGTTTAGCGAAGTGGCAATAATCAGCCAAATCAGATAGGGTGAAATCCAAAGTGATTTCCATTTTAAATGAGAGCTAAAAGTGACTAAAAAAAGTCCAATGATCATTGTTAATGTTACAATTGTTGCTAGGGCTATGGTTGTTTTGTGGAAGTAAAAAAATATTGGATTCCAGCCGATATTTAAAATCCATTGAATTAAAAACAATATAATGATTTTTGTTTTTTGCTCAGTTTTAGTAAAGATTAGGGCCATATAAACGGCAAAACAAATCATTACAACAGACCATGCAACACCAAACATATATCCGGGTGGTGACCAAGGGGCTTTGTTAAAATTTTCATACCAGTCTGATTGAACGCCTGCTTTGGTGAAAAGACCCCCAGCGGCTAAGGCTGAAAAATTAATTATTAAAAATAATAAAAACCTTTTGATCATAATAGGGATGATAATGTTAAGACTTAATTAGATTATTCAGTAGGAACTATAGTGTTTGTCATCAATAAGTAGTTTAAGTAATTGATGATAAGCATGTTTTGACTACTCAATAATTTTAATTCTGATGCAATCAGATTTTCTTGTCTTTTGTTGATTAAAAAAAGAGAACTTTCTCCGTATTCAAACTTCTTTGTTTCGGCAACAAGGAGTTTTTCATACCCATCAATATTCATTTGTAGCAATTTTATTTGTTGGGTCAAAGCTTCTTGGTTTTGTTCGTTGGCAATCATTTTATTTTCTATCTCCTTTTTTTTGACGGCGATGTCATAATTAATTTCCTCAACAGCATATTTACTTTCTCTATATTTACCTCTTTCTGATCTGAAAAAAATAGGGAAGGTCAATTTTGCTCCCCATACTTGATTTTCAGAGAGGTAATTTGAAAGTCCAAATGTATTATCGGTTGTTTTTATTATGGGGTTGTATTTGAGCTTTAATTTTGGTTTTAGCTTTTCTCTATTTAGTTTTTGTTTCAACCTTAGTGATTCCATTTTTGCTCTTTTTTCTGCAATCATTGGAATGTCGTCTAAGTTTTCATCAACTGTGATTTCTTCAAATTTATAATAATTGATGTTTGTTTCAGGCTGAACATGGCTTTGCATTGCTACTGGAATATTTTCGTACCATAAATAGTTTTCAACTTTAAGTCTTTTTTCAACCAATTTTTGTTCGTATTTAAGCAAATTGATTCTGTTGTTTTGCAAATATACATTTGCCTCTAATGTATCAATCGCAGTTTTTTCGCCGTTGGTTAGTGCGTTTTTTATATTGGTTAGATATCGTTCACTTAACTCAACATTACTTTGAAGAATGTTGCATATTGAGTTAAATTGCTGCCATTCTGCATAGGCTTTTGATGCATCATAAACCAATTTATTTACCAATTGTAGTTGTTTATTCTTAGCTATTCTTTGATATACTTTGGCTTGGTCTAAAGCTATTTTTCGAGTGTTTGTTATCAAGCCTTGTAATAGGTCTAATTCAATCCCTGCACTCCATATACCGTTGTTGTTTGTATAGGCTTCAGGATTTAAATATTCTCCCGAGTTGTTGTTAAAACTACCTGTAATTGCAATTCCTAAAGAGGTTGGAATCGTAATTTTGTTTTCAAAAATGTTATAATATTCTTTATTTTCAAAGTTCTTTTGATTTATACTTGATGTCAGATAGGGGTCTAGTCCCCCCTTGGCTGCCAGTAATTTTGCTTTGGCAACCTTTTCTTTTAACTCTGCACTTTTAGCAAGAGGGTGCTCGCTGATGACATTAAAGATGAATTCTTGATAAGTGAGTATTTCCTGAGCTTTTGTTTGAGCATAGTTTTTTATGCCTATGAGCATTAGGAGTATGTAAATAATTTTGTTCATTATTTTACAGATTTTACAGGAGCTTTTGTTTTTATTTCTTTTGCATCAGTGTTGTCTTCAGCTGCTCTGTAAAAATCAGGTGGAAATCCGTTTAAATTCCTCCACAATTCATACCAAATAGGCACATCTTTAAGCAACACGAAAGTATAGGTTCCTGTACCTACTCTTAAGTTCTCAGGCCATTTTTTTTCTTTCTCATCAGGAGCAATCAACACTCTATATTTACCATTATTACTAATGTTTTGATCAATCGCAAAAATTTTACCAGAGAACACTCCTGTTGACTTTTCTGGCCAACCACTAATAACCATTGCAGGCCAGCCATCAAATTGAAGTCTAGAATGGTCATTTAGACGCAACAAGGGTAAATCTTGTGGTTTTACATAAATCTCTACTGCTAAATCATAATCAGAGGGCATAATCGTAAGTATATCTGTTCCTTCTTTGATCAACTGACCCGTTCCTTTTTTAATGGTTTTGGTAATGTAGCCATCGGTAGGGGAAGTTATAAAGTACAAATTCTGCCTTTGTTGATAGTTACTCAATTGATTTTGCAGTTTTGAGGTATGAGAACGAGCTTCAAGTTTTGACGATAGTGCACTTTGGATATCTGAGTTTGTTTTTGATATTTTTTGTTGGTAATCTTGTTCTGTCGAAGACAATTCCAACTTAAAATTAATCAACATGTTTTTCTGATTTTCAAGCTTGTTTTGTTGTGATAAGAAAGCAGCAAATATTCCCTGTTTTTTTAGTTCTTTTTCTTGTAGTTCAGACAAAGATTTTAGCCCTTGATTGTGAAGCTCAAGTGTTCTATTGTATTGATTTTTTGCAATATCATATCTGATCCTGTATGCATTTAGATCAATGCTATCGATATTAATTTTATTTTTTGTTTGAATGATTCTATTTCGGACTTGCTCTAGTTTTAATAGTCTACTTTTTCTTATGGATGACAATTGTGTTTTCAGAGCAGTAATCTTATCGTCATAGGAGACAATACTTCTACTTTTTGCATCTACTTGTTCTTGAGTTCTAGAGATTAGATTTGGATCAAAATAATCATTCTTAACCTCGGTGATATAAATTAAGGTGTCACCTTTGTTGACATAATTCCCCTCTCGAACATACCATTTTTCTAGTCTACCAGATATGATAGATTGAATAGATTGTGGTCTTTGTTCTGGTAAAAGAGTAGTGACGTATCCTTTTCCTTTTATGTTTTGTGTCCACGGAACAAAAAGCATAAAGAACAAAAGAAAGATGAAAGAAACCCCATAATAGATTCTTCTTTTTTTTGCATCCTTGTTGTTTAAGTATCGGTAAGACTGAAAATGATTTAAATTCAAAAGTTTGCCAATGCTATTTTCTGAAATGTTTAACATGAGCTTATAATTTTATGATTTGATTTGCCTTGTCTGCCCAATATAAATTATCGGCTACAACAATAACTGTCCAAGATTTTTTTTCATCCATCACATAATCGATAATAGATTTTTTTTCATCATCATCTATAAATTGTAGAGGATCTTCCATGAGGAGTATTGAAGGTTTACTTACTAGATATCTTGCCAGCACTATTTTCTGAACAATACTTTTTGGCATTTTTCTTCCTTTGGCAAATACTTGTGTTTTGAGACCATTGCTTAGATTAGAAAGGTAGCTTTTTAAGTGTAAATGCTCTAATACTTCATCTAAATCTTCAGTAGCAACTTCTCTATTTACTAAAATATTCTCCTCTATTGTACCTTCAAAAATTCCGGAATAGGGACTTATGAATCCAATTTCTTCTTGGTAAGAGTCTAGGTTGTAATAGTCAGAAGGTCTACCATTGATGAAAATGTTTCCCTCCTCTATATTTTGAATTCTAGCAAGTATATTTAGTAATGTAGATTTACCCTTACCTGTGTTTCCTTTCAGCCAAACTTTTGCTTTTGGTTTTATGCTAACGGATAAATTATTAAAAACATAATTGTCTTGTTCCTCATATTTAAATGAAACATCAACCAAATCAATAGAAACACCATCATCGTTAGAGATCATTTTTCCATTACCTGAACTTTCATCGAGTTCTAGATCTGTCACAAAACCTATTTTGTCTAAAGCAGTTAAAACATCATATATAGTCTCCACGATTCTCGTTATCTTTTCTACCGAGTTGATGATTAAGATGATGATAATTTCTGAAGCAACAAATTGTCCAATATTCATTTGTTGATTAAAAACCAAATATCCCCCTAAGACCAAAAGAGCAGCAGCAACCCAAACTTTAAATCCTATAAATAGCATAAACTGTTTGATCAATATCTTAAAGTGTGCTTCTCTGTTTTTTAAGTATTTTAGGTTGATGTCATCTGTTTTGTCGAGATGTAAATTACCCTTGTTTAATATTTTGAAAGTTTTGGTGTTGCCAGCTATTTCTTCCAACCATCCTGCTAATTTGTATTTGTATTTACTCTCTGTAATACTTGTTTTTAACCCTTTGGGTCCTGTAATCTTAAAAATTAAAAAGAGTATTAGGAATAGAGATATCCCTAAAATAATAAAATAGGAACTGTATATAGTGAGCAGAGTAAGTCCAAAAATGATTTGAAATGCTGATAAAGAGAAATCAATTAAGATTTTTGGTAGTCCTTTTTGAATGGTCAAAACATCAAAAAAGCGATTGATCAATTCGGGAGCATGTACTTTATCTAAATTGTTTTGTTTGATCTTTGGAACCCTGTAAGCAAACTCAAAAGCAGATTTTGCGAAGATACTCTGTTGTATATCTTCAACTATCCTTAACTGATTTATTTGAATTTTACCATTTGTCGCAATTCCTATAAGCACAAAAACTACCAAAACAATCCAAGAGGTTGTGAGTTCTCCTGTCTGTAGGTAGTTAATAATTGCCTGAATCCCAAGGGGTAAGGATAAGTTTACAACACCACTTATAATAGCGTAATAGTAAATCAGTCTGATTGATTTTTTATAAGGGTTTATGAGTTTCCAAAATCTGACTAGTGGAGATAAAATCATGTATGTTTTTTACCAAAAATAAGCATTATTGTTAAAGTAACAGTTATAAGTATGATTAATACTATTACTGTAATACATTAATTATATTTATTATCAACAGCTTTGAATCTATATTTGAAAATATCTCTTAACTGCTTTCTAATGAATATACGATTTGCAATGGCCCCTAAAAATCCAAATGGTGGTTCATAGGTAATGATATCTCTCATCATTACTCCACCATCTTTTTCTTCTAGGATATGTTGATGATGCCACATTTTATAAGGTCCAATTCGTTGTTCGTCAACAAAATATTTTTTGTCTTCTACATGTGTAATTTCAGTTACCCATTTTGTTGGAATCCCTAAAATTGGTCTTACGATATAACTGATAATCATCCCTTGGTACATCTTATCTTCTTTGTTGTCAGATGTAATATCGAATCCCATATGCTTTGGAGTAATGTCTTTTAGATTTTTAGGTGATGACATAAAATCCCAGACTTCATCTAGTGATGTATTTATAAATTGCTCTCTTTTTAATTGATAAAATGCCATGATTATTGTTTTTTTAATTCTTGAATTTTAATTGCTATTTGTTCAGCTTCAAATGTTTTCTGATCACTTTTAGTTCTGTTGATGGTAGACAAATCATAAGCTTCTTTTAATAGTTTTTTGTAACTTTTCTCTAGCTTTTCTAGCTCTGATGTTGATTTAAAAAATGAAAACATATTTGTAGTATTTTTTGGTTGTTTTTGTACTCTCTTTTAGCTGAATTGATGTCAAACTATTGAAGTAGTTTTAATTATACTTTAAGCGTTGACATTCCTCCATCAACTGCCAAAATCTGCCCAGTAATCCAGGAAGCTTCCTTAGACAACAAGAAGTTAACCATATTAGCTAAATCTTCTGGCTGTCCAATTTTCTTTAACGGGTGTCTTTGAGCGTTTGCTTCCACTTTTGCATCATTACCTAGTAATTTCTCAGCCAAAGGGGTGTGAGTGATTGATGGAGCTATGCAATTGACTCTAATTGTCGGACTCAATTCAGCAGCCAAACTTCTGGTTAAACCTTCAATTGCCCCCTTTGAACTAGCGACTTGACTATGAAAATTAAAACCATGTTGTACGGCAACTGTAGAAAACATGACTATGCTTGGATTTACCCCTTTTTTTAAAGCTCTTAGATTTGCTTGTATTGTTTTAATCGCTCCAACAACTTGTAAGTTGTAGTCATTTAAAAAGTCTTGGGGTTTAATTCTAGCAAAAGGTAAAAGATTGATACTTCCAGGACAGTATACAATTCCGTCTATGCTTTCATTTACGAAATCAAAAGCAATATTTTCTGCTGTAATATCTAAGGGATAGTAGCTAACATTGTTTATTTCTTCAGGTATAGTCTTATTATACGTACCAATGACGTGATGTCCATGTTGACTCAAGAGTTTTGTTGTAGCTAGGCCTATTCCACTAGAGGCACCAATAATTAGATATGTTGACATTATTTTTGTTTTTAATGATTTATATTTTAGTTTTTGAATGTTTTCAGAGTACCACTATTATTATCCAGCGATATTTAAGCTTCCTTTGTGTGGCGCATGCTTTGCCAATATTCTGTCGTTCTCTTGCATGACTAAGGCATCATTTTTCATCTCCCAGAGAATCTTACTTGCTCTTTTTCTATTAGCTTTTAGATCTATAATTGGTGATGGGTATTCGACCCCGATTTTTATATTATATAGGTTCTGTTCTAGTGGTGTCATCAAGTAAGGTTCGTGAATATGCTTGGTTTGTAAATGAGCCAATTCTGGCACCCACTTTCTAATAAAATTAGCATTACTATCGTTTTCATACCCATCTTTCACAGGATTGTAAATTCTCAATGTATTGACACCCGTTTCTCCAGCTTGCATCTGTACCTGGGCAAAATGGATTCCAGGTTCAAAATCAATAAAAACCTTTGACAGATAAACTGCTCCATCCTGCCAGGGTTGCCAAAGAAGGTGGGTAAAAAAAGAAACAATCATGGCTCTCATCTTAAAATTAAGATATCCTGTTTCATTAAGACATCTCATGCATGCATCAATCATAGGTATACCCGTATTTCCTTTCTGCCATGCTTCTTGATATTTAACTGAAACACTTTTTTTCAAAAGATGATATCCTTTGTTCATGCTGGAATCCTCCATGGTGTGTTCCATCTCAAACTTTTGAATAAAATGTGCTTGCCATTTTAGTCTTGAAGTAAAAGAATCTAAGTCTTTTTTGTTTTTGCTGATGGGCCTAATGTTTTTTGCTGCATGCCAAACTTGTCTTGTTGAAAAGTTACCCCAAGCCAAGTAAGGAGACAATCTACTACAAGAGTCTTTAGAAATTTTTAATCTAGATTCCTGCTTTGTATTTTGTAAATATTGTTCCTTAAAAAAAGTATTCTGATAATTCAAAGCTTCTGTTACTCCTCCTTTTTGAATTGGAGATTCTTCTGGAGTTGAGAGGTCTGTTACAGAAAATATTTTTTCAAGGTCATCAATTTCCTTTAAGGTAAGTAATTGATTGTTTGGCTTAAACTCAATCAGATCTTTATTCATGTAATCTGTCCACTGAGACACCCAACCTTTACGGTTTGTCATACCTCTAAATACGCCATTCCATATATTCTCCTTCCATTGAATTAAGTTGTTATGACAGTAACGTTTTATTTTTTTGTCCCTGTGATAAGTGCATAGCAAACCAGTTTCTTGATGAGAAAATAAATCTTGGATATGATATTTTTGCTGAAGTAAATTAATTGTGGCTGCAACTTCAGAGTTAACCGCTAATATTTTAGAATTGTATTCTGATAAAATATTATTTAAATCCTTAATTGATTCTTTAATAAAGTTCCAATGGCGTACATCGTAATGCGGATCCTTAATCAAAAAATCCTCAAAAACGTATAGTAGTAACACTCTTTTACCAGTATTAAGGGCATTTAATATGGCTTCGTTATCTTGTATTCTAAGATCACGTTTTAACCAAACAATTGCTAATTTTTCTTTTGCATTCATGTTCTTAGAGTTTTATTATGTTCTTAATCATTCCTTTAAAAATGAACCCATGGAAAGGAAAAACAGAGTACCAGTACATCCTACCTAGTATTCCTTTGGGTCTAAAAATGGCTCTTTGATAGAGCTGTTTTTTTATTATTTTGAATTCCAACCAGGCTTCACCTGGCATCTTCATTTCAGCAAATAATAGTAATCTTTTATCTTGTTTGTTTGCATAAATAACTCTCCAGAAGTCAACAGCATCCCCGGTTTGGATATCTGTATCACTTGTTCTACCTCTTCGTAGTCCAACTCCGCCAAAGAACAGATCTATATACCCACGTAATTTCCAAAGAATATTTCCATAGTACCATCCGGTATTTCCACCAATGGCCCATATTTTGTTGAGTGTAATTTCTTCATCAACTATATCTGCGTGCCTAATGTCTTTGAAACATCCAAAATGAGGTAGGTTGATGTGCTTTCCCAAAGCATCGCTCAATTCAGGAGTGTTTATTGCATCTTTCCAACTGGAGATGATTGTGTTTTGTTGAATGACTTTAAAGGCGTTTTCCACTGCAGTGATATAAGGAGTAGGTTTTATATCAAGTAATTTGTTGATGTTTGAAGGTTTTCCTATGATTTCAACGTTCATGCTTTCTACCAAGCTTTTGGCTAGTGGATAACTAGTTGAGGTAACAAAATAAAGCCAATATGAGGAAAGTCTGGGAGTCATGACTGGAACGGTTATGATCCATCTTTTGAAACCTCTTATCTTTGCAAATTGTAAAAGCATCTCTTTGTAAGTGAGGATTTCAGTACTAGAAATGTCGTACGATTTATTGTAAAGCTCTGAACGTAAAAGTGATTTTGAAAGAAAAGAGATGACATCAGCAATTCCAATGGGCTGCGTCCTAGTATTCAACCATTTTGGAGTTACCATCAGAGGTAATTTTTCTGAGAGATCCCTTATGATTTCAAAAGAAGCACTTCCACTTCCTACAATAATACCTGCTTTAAAGGTGGTAAGCGAAAAATCACCATCACTTAATATATGTTGTACCTGTTTTCTAGAATTTAGATGTTTTGAAAGTACATTATCATTTACGATTCCACTTAAGTAGATAACTTGTTTACAGCTGGTTTTATTGAGGTATTTTTTAAAATTCTCAGCACAGATAGCTTCTAGTAGTGCAAAGTCTGTTGAAGCACTTGACATGGAATGTATCAAGTAATAAGCTGCATCAATATCTTTTGGAATATTTGAAAGGGTCTCAGGCTTTAAAAAATCAACTTCAACGAAAGATATTTTTGGTGTGTTAATGTATTCCTCAGGAGTTCTGTGTATGTCTCTAACACAGCAAACCAACTCAATATCGTTTTGCAACAATATAGGGATTAGTCTCAAGCCAATGTAGCCAGTAGTTCCTGTGATTAATACTTTCATTTGATTTTATATGCTCTAAACCTTATTTATTTTGTTTGGCCTTTGGTAGGGTATTCTTTCAATGAGTTCTGTTTTAATATACCCATCCAGACCGTTGATTCCTACTGCCTCTCCTTTGGCTAGATCTACAAAGCCATCCTTATGAATCAGTTCCTCATTAATATATAGTTCTTCAATACTACCTAGCATTAAAACGGTTCCGTTTTCCTCTATAAAATATTCATTTACAAATTTCATAAGTATTTGTACGGGAGCGTTTTTTACAAAAGGAGTCTTGATGTTCTCTTTATATTCTGCTGTCAAGCCTGTTTGATTAAACTCACTGATCTCAGAACCATATTTAGCGCTTGTATGGTGCGCGTCTTTTATGATGTTTTGATGTATGGTGTTTATGGTATAATAACCAGTTTCATTAATGTTATCATACGTATTTCTAGGTAAGTTGATCGGTCTGAAAACTACTCCTAGAAGAGCTGGCTTGGATCCAAAATGCACTACTGAACTAAATACAGATACATTCTCAATACCCTCTTTAGAAATTGAACCTATCAAGTTAGCAGATTTAATACCTGTAACACTATTGATCATATTAATCTTATAGATATTCTCTAAGCTTTCAATATCTTTTTTTGTAAATTTTTTCATGCAAAATTTTTATAGTTATTGATTTGGATGTCCTTTGATTTCAGGTCAAACATCAAATTGTAAAGACCAAAAAATGTTCTGTTCATGTATATGAAATGTTTGGACCCTCTATTACCATTCATTTGTTTGATTCTAGGGTCTTTGTTAAATCGTTCTCCTAATTCAGCAATTTTTCCAAAAAATATGGGGTCAGAAAAATCAAATTCTTCACTGTGGAAAGGTTGTGTGAAAAGACTTAACAAATCATTAAATAACTCTGTAAAAAATTCAATTTCTTTGGCCCCATCCTCTGGGATTAAAATCTCAAGTTCATATAATTTTTCTTTGAACAGGACTTCATTATTGATAACTTCAGGATCTGCCAATTCAAAGTAAGGAATATAGAAATTCTCAGGAATAGTTTTCATACAACCAAAGTCTAATGCAATCAATTCATGGTCATTTGAGATTAAAAAATTTCCTGGGTGAGGATCTGCGTGTACTTTTTTTAGACAATGAATTTGATACATATAAAAATCCCACAAGGCTTGACCTAGTTGTGTTCGTGTCGTTTCATCTGCATGGTCTATGTCAAACTCAGAAAGATGAACACCAGACATCCAGTCCATAGTAATAATTCTATCGGTGGATAATTCTGGATAATACTTTGGGAATTTTAGATTTGGAATATCTTTACAAGCCTCTGCTATCTCAACGCTTTGAGACACCTCTAGGATGTAGTTGGTTTCTTCTATTAGCTTGTCTTCAACTTCTTTGAAGTATTTATCAGAACCCTCTCCTTTGATATTAAACATACGCATTGCGATAGGCTTGACCAAAGCCAAATCAGAACTTATACTTTCCGCAACTCCAGGGTATTGAATTTTCACTGCTAGGGTGTTGTTGTTTAAAGTTGCCTTGTGCACCTGTCCAATACTCGCTGCATTTACCGAGTTTAAGTCAAAACTATCATAAATTTGATTCGGAGTTTTGCGGTAATATTTTCTAAATGTTTTGAGCACCAAAGCTGACGAAAGAGGTGGGACGGAAAATTGTGACAGTGAAAATTTTTCTACATATGCTTTTGGGAGCATGCTTTTTTCCATACTCAGCATTTGTGCAACTTTCAAAGCACTACCTTTCATGTCTTTAAGGCTATCATATATATCGGTAGCATTAGACTTGTCTAGTTTGTTTTTTGCTGTTGTCGCATTTCCAACAGTTTTTTCAACATTATATCTTAAATAATTGACCCCCACTTTAGCTCCTGTTGTAATTAGTTTAGAAGCACGTTGTATTTTTCCTGTAGGGATGCTATTAATTGTTTTCATGTGTTTAAAATTTAGACTTTATTTTTTCTTTAAAAAAGAATTTTCCAAAATCTATAAGGTTTTCTAATGGTGTTACGCTTAGAAAATCAAATGATGCATTCACCGATTTCTCTATAAATAAGTCAGTCTTTTCAAAACTAGCCGAGGTGTCTTCTAACCAAAATTTAATGGTAAACAACAATTGAGACCAAGCCAATTCTTCAATACTTTTTTCTTTAATTGAATTGATCTTATCTTGTTTCAAGTCAACTGTTTCGATAGATAACGATTTTATGAATTTTTTAAACTCCTCTTTTAGTGGTTTTAAAAGTTTCAACTTTTTCAAATCATAAATCCCAGTTTGTAAAGATTTTGCAACATAACTCCTATTATTGGTCATCAATTCGAAGAAAGTATAATAGAATGTAAGAAGTTGATTCTTTGCATCTAATTCGTTTTCGGAGGTTTCAGATGCCATTAGTCTTAAAGTCTCATCATGGAAAAACACAAGTACGTCTGATTCAATGTGATCGAATGAAGTATAAAATTTGTAAAACTCGTTTTCATCTATTTTTAATTCTTTAGTAAAAGAATAAATAGATTTAGGTTCTTCACCATGTTCCAATACATGATCCATGTAATGGGATATAATTTGTTGTTTTGTTGTTGTAGCTTCCATTTGTATATCATTTAACTCTTATAAAATTAGTAACTAATGATTGGAAAGTGAGTTTTCTCTTCACTTTATTATAGTCAGACAAAATGGGGTAGATGGCAGCTTTACTTAAGCAAGACTCCTCTAATTCAGGGTTTTTTTAGCTTTTTTGTGACAAAAGGGATACGTTCACAATCTCTTTTTTTATGAGAGAAGTATTTCTAGGGGTTATTTGACAATAAATGTTTCAGATGGGAGCTCTTTACTTTTTTGGGATTGTATAGAATAGCGGTTAATGTTAATTTCGGACAACGATTTATTAACAATTAGTTAACTCCGTTTATGCTTTGTTATAGCTTTTCTCAACTTATTTTTGCCTTATCAATCAAAGTAAAATGCAGAACGCTATAAAGTCTTTTTTTTGTATTGTATTATTGACAAGTTCATTGTCATTATATGCTGGTCCTCCGGAAAAAGAAAGTATCAAAACCTCCAAAGAGGTAACTCTAGATTCAAAAAGTTTAGATGGTGTTTTTATGAAGATCAAAAGAGTAGATAATATATTGAGTCCAAACAAGAAACTGAGAAAGAAAAAATACACAATCGCTTAATGTAAATTAAGCGTTTTTTTTTGTTAGAGTGACTTGTTTACTACCACTGGCACAAACTTAGACACATCTCCATTGTGTTTCAAAATATCTCTCACGATACTCGAACTAATAAAAGCAGTGTCAGCACTAGTCAATAAGAATACCGTATCGATGCCTGTTAATTTTCTGTTGGTAATTGCAATGGCTTTTTCAAACTCAAAATCTGCGGGATTGCGGAGACCTCTAAGAATAAAATCTGCCTTTATCTCCCTACAAAATTCAGTAGTCAGACCAGAGTAAGTCTTTATTTTTATGTTAGGTATATGGCTCAATGTTTTTTTTATGAATGCTACTCTTTCCTCCAAAGAGAATCTATAATTTTTCGTGTCATTGATTCCAATCGAAATGATTAGTTCATCAAATAAAGGCATAGCTCTATTTATAATATCTACGTGTCCTAAAGTGATTGGATCAAAGGAACCAGGAAAAACAGCTTTTTTCATAATTGCTTGTGGTTATTTGTTTTGTAGGGCCATCTCTATGGCATTGCTTAGCAATTCAGTCATAGCAATACCAGCAGCTTTAGCTTGTTGAGGTAGTAAACTTTCCATTGTCATTCCAGGGACAGTATTCATTTCTAAAAAATAAGGAATGTCTCCAGAAAAGATAAATTCGGACCTAGAAAACCCTTTCATGTTTAATGCTTTGTAGGCTTTGATTGCGTTGGATTTTAAGTTTTCTAGTTGAATTTTTGAAATTCTTGCAGGAGTAATCTCTTCAGATTTTCCTTCATATTTTGCTTCGAAGTCAAAAAAATCATTAGCAGAGATAATTTCTGTAGCAGGGAGTACTTTTATTTTTTCTTGGTAAGTAATTACACCAATAGAGACTTCGGTTCCATCTAAGAAAGATTCAATTAAAATCTCGGAGTCTTCCTTAAAAGCTTTTTCAAAAGCTTGTGCGAATTCTTCAGCTTTATTCACTTTTGATATTCCAAAGCTAGATCCCGAATTGTTTGGCTTTACAAAGCAGGGTAGACCCAGTTCAGAGATGATCTCTTCTATATTGATTTCATCACCCTTGTCATAATATAATGATTTTGCAGTTTTGATTCCCTGTTTGTTCAACACGCTCAAACAGTCACGTTTGTTGAATGTTAACGCCATTTGGTATGGTGGAGCAGAAGTGTAGGGCATGCCAATCATATCAAAATAACCGAGTATTTTACCATCTTCACCAGGTGTTCCATGGATAACATTGAATACGCAATCAAAATTAATTTTACGGTTTTCTATGTTTACTGAAAAATCATTTTTGTCAATGAAATATTCATTATTGTTTTGGTCAAGAGCTATCCAATTTTCTTTGGTAATGATTACTTTGTAGGGTTCGTATATGTTTTTGTCCATATGATCGTAAACCACATTTCCGCTAATCATAGAAATATGATATTCACTAGAATAGCCTCCCATAATAACCGCAATGTATTTCATGAATATCTGAATTAGGATTGTAAAATTATTAAATATTAATTCAAAACCCTACATATAGGTTTTATATCTTTGTCAAAAATCTTTGTAGATGAATTTTTTAAAGTTTTTAAAAAGTAAAATATTTATAATCAATGTTGCTGCAGCTTTTGTCATTATATTTCTTCTGATTTCAGTTGTGATCAAATACTTACATCTTTATACGAACCAAGATCAAAGAATAGAAGTTCCAAATTTGATAGGCCTGACTGTTGATGAGGTAAAAATTGTCCTTGATGAAAGTTTGTTGGATTATGAATTGTTGGAGAGAGGGAGTTTTAATCCAAATATCCCCGCTGAGGCAGTATTGGAACAATTACCAGCTGCAGGGCAAATTGTGAAAGAAAAGAGAAAAATATATATCACAATCAATCCAAGTGGTTATGGAAACGCTACCGTCCCTCCTTTTTATGGAAGGACGAAAAAGGAAATTAAGCAACTGATCATCAACAGTGGTTTTGTTTTGGGTTCGTATGAAGAAATAGACGACATAGGAACTGTGGTTAGAGGTTTAAAGTTTAATCATCAAGAATTAAAGTCAGGAGATAAATTACCTAAAATGTCTGCAATAGACGTGGTGATTGGAAATGGGCGATTGAAATAGTTATGGAAGAGTTTTTACCAAAAGTAGGAGAAGATAATCACAATTACGAACATTATAGATTTGTAGCTGAAGAAGGTCAACAGCCACTTAGAGTTGATAAGTTTTTAATGAATTTTGTGATGAACGTTACTCGAAATAAAGTTCAAAAAGCCATTAAAGACGGAAGTGTTATGATTAATGATGAAGTGGTAAAAGCCAATCATAAGGTAAAACCAAGTGATGTAGTTACAGTGCAGTTTGAGTTTGCTCCAAGAAAAACAGAGACTTTACCCGAAGCTATTCCATTGGATATTGTTTATGAAGATGATGAAGTAATTGTGATCAATAAACCAGCTGGTTTGGTGGTACATCCTGGTCATGGAAATTACGATGGTACGATGGTAAACGCGTTGCTTTATCATTTTAAAAATCTACCTGAAAATTCAGAAGGAAGACCTGGTTTGGTTCACAGAATAGACAAAGATACAAGTGGGTTATTAGTTGTCGCTAAAACGGAACACGCCTTATCTCATTTGTCTAAACAGTTTCATGACAAAACTTCTGAGCGTTTGTATTATGCTTTGGTGTGGGGGAATATTACTGAAGATGAAGGGACAATTGAGGGAAATATAGGTCGAAATTTAAAAAATAGATTGCAGCAAGATGTATTTCCCGAGGGTGATCAAGGAAAGCCAGCGGTGACTCATTTTAAAGTTTTAGAGCGTTTTATGTATGTGACCTTGGTAGAATGTAGATTAGAAACAGGAAGAACCCATCAGATAAGAGCACACTTTAAGTATATAGGTCATACTTTGTTTAATGATGAACGCTATGGCGGTAATGCTGTGTTAAAAGGAACTACATATACCAAATATAAGCAGTTTGTTGAGAACTGTTTTAAGTTAATTCCGCGTCAGGCTTTGCATGCCAAAACATTAGGATTTGAACACCCTACTACAGGAGAAATGATGCGTTTTAATTCAGACATTCCAGAGGACTTACAACAAACATTACAGAAGTGGAGGGGATATACCTTGACGAATAAGTAGCACGTAACGATAATATATTTATATCCATCAGGTGAAGAGTTGAGGCCTAATGAAAAGCAACCGATAAAAATCATCAAATCATTGAGTAGAAAGAATATAAAATGTATTAAATACATTTCATATTCAATTCTTTGGTCCTCAAGTCTCAAACAAATTTGAATTTGTTTGCGGTATTTTGATGAACCATTTATGTATTAAAAAATGTATTTTTGTACTTCTTAACTCAACCTTATAAAGAATGAAAATCTTAGTTTCACCAGCAAAATCATTAGATTTCGAGTCCGAAATTCCTACGAAAACCTACACTAAAGGTGTGTTTCTAAAAGAAGCAGAAGCATTAAATGCTATTTTAAAAATAAAAACGCCCAAAGAGTTAGGAGTATTGATGAAAATATCAGATAAGTTGAGTGATTTAAACTGGCAACGAAATCAAGATTGGTCATTACCCTTTAGCGATAGTAATGCTCGTCAAGCTGTATTTACTTTTAATGGTGATGTCTACTCTGGTTTGCAAGCTCATACATTAAATGATCGTCAATTATTAGTTTTACAGGACAAATTGAGAATACTATCAGGCCAGTATGGAGTGTTAAAACCTCTAGATTTGATGCAAGCCTATCGTTTAGAAATGGGCACAAAGTTGAAGGTGGGATTGCATAATAATTTATATGAATTCTGGGGGGATAAGGTTACAAGCCAATTGAATGATGAACTTTCAGAGGATGATGTTCTTATCAACTTGGCTAGTCATGAGTATTTTAAGGTCGTAAAACCAAAATTGTTAAAAACTCCTATAATCACTCCAGATTTTAAAGACTATAAAGAGGGGAAACTTAAAATCATTTCTTTTTATGCTAAAAAGGCTAGAGGCCTGATGGTTCGTTATATTATCGATCAAAACATTAACACTGTAGAGGCGTTAAAAGGTTTTGATTATGATGGATATGCTTTTGATGCCAACCTGTCTACTGAAACAAACTTTGTATTTACTCGCTAGTTTCCACAGATTATAAAATTTTATAAGAAGACCATTTAGCAGATGCTAGATGGTCTTTTTAAGATTTGTGACATCCTGTCATTTGTTTATGACAATATGCAAAGTGTTTATCCGTGGCACACAAATTGACTATGGTAATGATGTAAAAACAAATCAAAAACTGATTAAATAAATAATAATATTATGAGTAAGATTATCGGAATTGACTTAGGGACTACGAACTCTTGTGTTTCTGTAATGGAAGGAAACGATCCAGTAGTAATTCCTAATGCAGAAGGAAAAAGAACCACACCATCTATTGTTGCTTTTGTTGAAGGCGGAGAACGTAAAGTTGGAGATCCTGCAAAAAGACAAGCTGTGACCAACCCAACAAAAACAATTGCTTCTGTGAAGCGTTTTATGGGTAATAAATTTTCAGAATGTAACGATGAAGTTGCAAGAGTACCTTACAAAGTTGTAAAAGGAGACAATGATACCCCTCGTATCGATATTGATGGTCGTTTGTATACACCTCAAGAAGTTTCTGCAATGACTTTGCAGAAAATGAAAAAAACAGCGGAAGACTATTTAGGTCAAGGAGTATCAGAAGCTGTAATTACAGTACCTGCATATTTTAATGATGCACAACGTCAAGCGACTAAAGAAGCTGGGGAAATTGCAGGTTTAAAAGTTCAACGTATTATTAATGAGCCCACAGCTGCGGCATTGGCTTATGGTATTGATAAAAAAGGACAAGACCAAAAAATTGCAGTTTACGATTTAGGAGGAGGTACATTTGATATTTCGATTCTAGAAATTGGAGACGGAGTTTTTGAAGTTTTGTCTACCAATGGAGATACACATTTGGGTGGAGACAATTTTGATGAGGTGATTATTGATTGGTTGGCAGATGAATTTAATGCTGCAGAACAAGTTGATCTTCGTAATGATCCAATGGCTCTACAACGTTTAAAAGAAGCAGCAGAAAAGGCAAAAGTTGAATTGTCATCTTCAACTCAAACAGAAATTAACTTACCTTATGTTACGGCAACTGCAAGTGGACCAAAACACTTGGTGCAAACTTTGACTCGTGCCAAATTTGAACAGTTGGCAGCTGAATTGGTTGTTCGTTCTATGGAGCCTGTTAAGAAAGCTTTACAAGATGCAGATTTAGATATCTCTGATATTGATGAAGTGATCTTAGTTGGAGGTTCTACGCGTATTCCTGTCATTCAAGAAAAGGTAAAAGCATTTTTTGATAAAGAACCAAACAAAGGAGTAAATCCTGACGAGGTTGTTGCTATTGGAGCAGCGATTCAAGGAGGAGTATTATCTGGAGACGTTAAGGATGTTTTGTTGTTAGATGTTACACCTCTATCTTTAGGAATAGAGACGATGGGGAATGTGTTTACCAAGCTAATTGAAGCAAATACAACGATACCAACAAAGAAATCTCAAGTATTTTCTACTGCAGTAGACAACCAACCATCTGTTGATATCCACGTATTACAAGGAGAAAGAGCCATGGCAGCAGACAATAAAACGATAGGTCGTTTTCAATTGACAGATATTCCACCAGCACAAAGAGGAACTCCTCAGATAGAAGTTATTTTTGATATTGACGCCAATGGAATTATCAAAGTATCTGCAATCGATAAAGCAACAAACAAATCTCAAGAAATTAAGATTGAAGCTTCATCTGGCTTGTCTGAAGAAGAAATTGCTAAAATGAAAGCAGATGCAGAAGCAAATGCAGATGCAGATGCAAAAGCAAAAGAAACTGCCGAAAAAGTAAATGGTGCGGATCAATTGATTTTTCAAGTAGAATCTCAGTTAAAAGAGGTTGAAGGGAAATTACCAGAAGATAAAAAAGCTCCAATTGACTCTGCTTTAACTGAATTGAAAGCGGCTCACGCTGCAAAAGATATAGCAGGGATTGACAAAGGGACTGAAGCATTGAATACTGCTTTACAAGCAGCTTCTGCAGAATTCCAAGCAGCTGCACAAGAGGCACAAGCTGGCAATGCTGGAGCTCAGCAAGAAGATCCTGCTGCAGCATCAAACGAAGCTGATGATGTAGAAGATGTAGATTTTGAAGAAGTTAAGTAATTACGATTAATATCAATTACTAAATATTCACAAAAAGCAGTAAACACATAGTTTACTGCTTTTTTTTTGCAAATTTTAATGTTTCTTAACTATCATTTTTAATCCTAGTTCTTTCATCAAAAATCGAATGATTTTAAAACGGATAATAGACAAAAGAGTGAATTAATTTAAAATATTTAATAAACGCAGTAGAAATATAAGCAGCAGTATCATGATTTTTTATCAAAAAGAAATACAATTAGCATCAAAAAGAAGAGGATATCATTTAATTACAAATGAAATTATATCGGCTGTTCCAGAACTAAAGAATATAAAAGTAGGTCAACTACAAGTATTTATTAAACATACTTCTGCTAGTTTAACCATTAATGAAAATGCAGACCCTACGGTACGTACAGATTTTGAAACACACATTAACAAAATGATTCCAGAAGATATGCCTTACTACAAACATGATTATGAAGGGAGTGATGACATGCCTGCCCATATAAAAGCATCTATGTTAGGATGTTCAGTAACTATTCCAATTAGCAATGGAAAACTTAATTTAGGAATTTGGCAAGGGATTTATTTAGGAGAACATAGAAATTATGGAGGAAATAGAAGTGTGGTGATTACTGCATTAGGGTGCTAATTATATTTTCCTTTAAATAGAATAGCGTTTTTAATATGTGAGAGGTGATGATTACAATGCCAAGCATAAATACCTATGTTTTCATCTAGTAAGAATTTTTGACCATGTTCAGGGTGTATAAACGATAGTTTTAGTTGTTTTGCTGATAATGTGTTTAGTAAATAAACCCATTTTAGGTGTAAAGCACTTAATAATGTTATAGAAGTACTAATATCATTATTTAAAGAGTCTGGTAATTCTGCCCAACGATCTTCGTAATAAGGACGAATGTCAGGAGTTTCCTCTGTAAGTGCAAGCTTAAAACGTATATAACTATTCATGTGGCTATCTGCACAATGATGTATTACTTGTTTTAATGTCCAACCTTCTGGACGGTACTTCCAGTGAAGTTGTTCGAGGGTTAAATCTTTTGTGACTTTTTTTAACTCATTTGGAAAGTCTTCTATTGTTTTTATCCAATTCTTTAGTTCTTCAGAGTTTGGGGATGTACAATCAGGACATTTACCAGTAGGGAATTTTAGTTCTTCCAATTTGATAACAATTTTGTTTTCTACTTTAAAAATACTTAAAACAATTATATTGGTCGGTAGAGTTAGAGAGTTTTATGACAACAAAAAAACGCTTCAGGAAATCCCAAAGCGTTTTTTTTCTTATATTTTCAGTCTATTAATTTATAGAAATTAATCTTACATCAAAAACACGTACCAAGCCATCATCATATCCTAGCGTAGAAGGAATAAATAATTTACCTGAACCTCCTTCTTTAAAATAAGGAATTCCTTCTGTCCATCCTTCGATCACTTCATCTAAATTAAAAGCAATTCCCGAAACTGTACTTTCATCAAACACGGATTCATTGGTATAATATCCTTTGTAAGCTACTGTAACATTATCAGTATTAGTAGGGTTTTCTCCAACACCTTCATCTTCAACAAGATAATAAAGACCCGAATCTGTTTTAGTAGCTGTTAGATTCTTGTCAGCAAGATAGTCTACGATTTCATCATCATTTGCGTCGATATAATTAGCAAAAAAATCTTGAAGTTCTATGTCAAAAACAACAACAGATCCATCATTAAAAGCCAAACTAGAAGGGAGGATTATTTTACCAGATCCTCCTTTGTTAAAATGTGGAATTCCATAAGCTAATCCTGTAATTAATTTCTCTAATGAAAAATAAGCACTTTTTTCATCACTTGATGCAAAAACTTCTTCATTGGTATACGAACCTTCAAAGTTTATTTTTACAATATTAGTATTTATAGGTTTATCCCCATTACCTTCTTCCTCGATGACATAATAAATTCCATATTCGTCTTTTATAGCGGTTAAATTATTTTCTTCTAGATAGGAAATAATTTCTTGCTCATTTTGTTCCGTGTAATCTTTAGGTATTTCGTTTTTTGTACAGGAAATTAATAATAAAAGAGAAAGTATTATTGATATGTTTTTTTTCATAGCATCAATTTTAGAGACTCGGGTAAATATATTGTTTTTTATATTAATTTCCACTGTTGCTCTTTGTGAACTTTTAATAGGATATAGCCAAAAGGGATCCACCATATCAGATCATTAAAAATAATCGTGTAAAAAAACTCAAAAGGAACAATTCCTTGAAGGTAGTTTCCTACAAAACCAATCGGTCCGAATAACTTACCTAAAGCACCAACAGCCACTATTGGCCAGTGTTTAAGTGGGTGGTAAGATGCCCACCAGTATCCAAATCCATAAACTCCAACAATCATGCCTACCCCTTGCCATATCATTGGTAAATTAGGAAGCTCCATACCAACGAGTTCAAAGAAATGATTAGGGAACAACACGACCCATGCACCCCAAAGGAGGTTATAAATTGCAGCGGCTTTTAATATAATTTTCATCATGATTGATTTTCTAATGCTTGCTTGTATGTACTGATTGCTCTCTCTCTTGCAAACTTATGTTCAACCATTGGCTTAGAGTAGGTCAATTCTTGTACTTCTGGCACCCATTTTTTTATGTATTCAAAATTTTTGTCAAATCTTTGGATTTGTGTTGTCGGATTGAAGACCCTAAAATACGGGGCTGCATCACAACCTGTTCCAGCTGCCCATTGCCAATTTCCATTGTTAGAAGATAGCTCATAATCTAGTAGTTTCTGTGCGAAATAAGCTTCACCCCATTGCCAATTGATGAGTAAGTGTTTGCACAAAAAGCCAGCTGTTATCATACGCACTCTATTGTGCATATGACCAGTTGCATTCAATTCTCTCATTCCTGCATCAACTAACGGGTAACCTGTCTCTCCTCTACACCATTTTTTAAAGTCTTCTTCATTGTCTCTCCAAGGGATGCTATCATATTTAGATCTAAAGTTATTGTTTTTTACTTGCGGAAAGTGAAATAAAATTTGCATGAAGAATTCTCTCCAAATCAATTCACTCAAATAGACTTCGCTTTGTGTAGGTAAATCAAGAATAACTTGTCTAATACTTAGGGTTCCAAATCTTAGATATGGGCCAATATGTGTTGTGTGATCTTTTGATGGGAAATCTCTATGTTCCCCGTAATTATTAATTTTTTCAGGGCTGAATTCAGAAGCTTTTAAACTTGATGTTGAAAAACCAATTTCTGAAAGTGATGGAAGTTGAACGGAATGTTTAATGAATTTGTTAAAGTCACCATTATCACAACCAATGTTAAGTTTTTCAAACGCAGCAAGCCACTTTTTCTTATAAGGAGTATATACGGTGTAGGGTTTACCATCAGCTTTCACGATTTCGTTTTCTTCAAAAATGACTTGATCTTTGTATCTATAAAAATTGAGATGTCGTTCTTTTGCTAATGTGTATATTTTTCTATCTCTTTCTAAAGCATAGGGTTCGTAATCTTTATTCGAGTAGATGCTGTTGATATGATAGTTTTCAAGCAGTTTCGTAAAAACCTCTATAGGTTTTCCTTTGAGTACCAAAAGGTTACTATTGTATCGTTTCAGCTTTTGGTCTATTCTTAATAAGCACTCATATATGAAGTTTATTCGTGCATCTTTTTTATCTAGTTGAGTAACAATGTTTTCATCAAAGATGAAAATTGGTAGGACTGGAATATCCCCCTCTAAAGCTTTATTTAAAGCAGAGTTGTCTTCTAAACGTAAATCACGTCTGAACCAGAAAACATTAACTTTTTGCATTCGATTTGTGTTTTAAAGATTGGTGAAAGTACAGATTTCCAAAAATCAATAGCATTCCATAAAATGTGTCTTCTACAGGGATTGTAAACATTCTAATCCCTAGATTTTCAGTATTGTTATACCACACAATTGGTGATTCTAAGAAACTTCCTGTAAGTATTCCATTGCTTAAAAAAAAGAAGGGTAGTATGGTGACAAATGTTAGGTAATAGTAATAAAGGTTTATCAGTTTTATTTGTAGGTAAAGTAAAAACAAACCTAAAAGTAAGAAGGTCATGCACGTGTACCATCGGTCATAGAATAGTAGGCTAGAAGCAACTAATACAATTGCTAAAACAACGTTCAGTCTCGTTATGAATATAGGTTTTGTTTTTTCTGGAATCAAATATTGGAAGGCAAAAAACGTAAATGAGCAAGCGTAGGGAATACAAATAAAAAAAAGAATTTCTTCTATAGGGAGATGTCCCAAAAAGATTCCTGTTAGGTATGATGGGTTAAATCCCCAGATACCATGTTTGGTAAAAATTTCATCCCAAATCAAAAAGAAACCACCTACTCCTAAGCAGCTTATCAAGAAGTATTTCCAATCTTTATAAAAGGCATGTTTTTTATAAAAACTGCACAAAAAGGGAATCAGAATACAACCTAAATCAATAATTAGATAGGTGTATTTCATTAAAAGTATTGTTTAAAATATTTCACAGGCACGTATAACATTCCAAAGCATTCTCCCTCTTCTTTTCCTAAGCGTTTATGATGTACTTTGTGTGCTTTTCGAAGTGTTTTTATGTATGGGTTTTTTATGTTTTTAAACAAATCAAATCGTTGGTGAATGATAATGTCATGCACAACAAAATATGCCATTCCATAGAACAAAATACCCAGACCAATAAAGAAAAGAAAGTTTAAGGACGGGTTTATACCAAAGTAGAATAGGGTAATACTAGGGATTGCAAAAATCACAAAGAAAGCGTCATTTTTTTCAAATATCCCCTGGTATTTAGGTTGATGATGATCTTCATGGAGGTACCATAAAAAACCATGCATCACAAATTTATGTGTACACCAGGTGATACATTCCATGAGTAAAAATGTGGCTAATGTAGTTCCAAAGTAAATTATAATATTATTCATTTTCTAAGTTTTGAAGGTGATCTAAAATCACTTTTTGATAATTTTTTTCAACATTACTCTTTGCAATGTTTTCGATGATAAATTGATAGTCTTCTCTTGTGTTTTGATTGTATCTAAGAAATCTTGGTGCTTTTGTTTGAGTCAACCATCTTATGTATTTGGCTTCAATGTCATTGGGACATTTTGCAATGTATGTTTCTAAAATTTTTTTTCCTTTGTTAAAGTTTTTTAGCTTTTCTATCGGAGACACAGAAAATTCTGATTTTCTCATTGTAGCTGCAGCGAAGTATGGAATTGTTTTTTTACAATTTGATACTTTACACAGATCAATCATGATGTTTAGTTCTCTTTTATTTTGAACTCCTTGTTGAAACATTGATCTAATTTCTTTTAGATCATTACAGTGATCACCAGTCATATTTAAATATAAAGATAAAAAAAGTAAAACTGTTTGCATGATTTATACCATTCTTAAAGAATACTTTGTGTATGCCTTCATTAAAATTAACATTTTTGTAGGATTTGACACTCGAATCCTTTCGTTCATTATTTGTTCACTAGTGGTTTTTTTCAATTTATGTAAAAGCTTTAGGTAGTATTTATATGCCAAATAAACTCCTAACTTACTCTCTATAGGTAGTTTCTGTACCCCTACGAAGGCTTCCTTAAAATCATTTTCGATGTCGATAATAATTTCCTGTTTTGTCTTTGCGTCCATTGGAAGTGAAGTTAAATTTGGAAAGTAAGATCTTTCCAATCCTTCCGTATCGTCCTTTAAATCTCTTAAAAAATTAACTTTTTGGAATGCAGAACCCAATTTCATGGCGAAAGGTTTTAACCTGTTATATTCCTCTTCATTATTATTAACAAAAATTCTAAGACACATCAAGCCTACTACATCAGCAGAGCCATAAATATATTCTTCATATTCTTCTTTCGTTAGGTAAGCAGATTGAAATAAATCACGTCTCATACTTTTCAAAAAATCCTTAACAAATGGTTGAAGATCATAACGAAGCACAACTTCTTGGAATGAGTTTAAGATAGGGTTCAAACTAATTTTTCTTTCTAAAGCCTTATGGTAATCATTTTCAAATTCATCTAATAACTCTTTTTGTTCATATTCTAAAAAGGTATCCACAATTTCATCAGCATATCTCACAAAACCGTAAACAGCATATATAGCGGGTCTAATACATGGCTTAAAGAGTAATATACCTAAGGAAAAAGAGGTACTGTATCTTTTGGTAATTAGTTTGCTGCATTCATAGCTGGTATTGTCAAATAATGCTTTCATGATTAATTGTTTTTTAGAATTAAATCACTTACGATTTCACCAGAAATAATAGCAGGAGGGACACCTGGTCCAGGAACTGTTAATTGCCCTGTGAAATATAAATTGTTGATTTTTTTACTCTTTAACTTTGGTCTTAAAATATGAGTTTGTAATAAAGTATTAGCCAAACCATAAGCATTTCCTTTGTACGAATTGAATTGCTCTTTAAAATCGTTTACGCAATAACTCTCTTTGAAACTTACAAACTTTGTAATGTCTTGATTTGTGTTCTTTTCAAGTCTTTCCATGATGATGTTAAAGTACTGTTCTCTAATTTCTGGAGTGTCTTCTATCCCTGGAGCAATTGGAATCAAAAAAGTTCCAGATTCTTTACCCTCAGGCGCAAAATAATTATCAGTTATACTAGGGAAACTTGCATAAAACAATGGTTTTTCTGGCCAAGTTAGCGTGTCGTAGATGGAAGCAGCGTGATCATTAAAGTCTGTATCAAAAAACAAGGTATGGTGAGATACATTTTCGATTTTTTTGTCAAATCCTACATAAAAAAGTAGTGCAGAGGGTGCAAATGTTTTTTTGTCCCAATATTTTTCTGAGTATTGTCTGTATTTTGTAGGGAGTAACGTCTCTGTAAAATGATAATCAGCTCCACTCAAAAGAACATCACAGGAATAGTTTTTTTCTGTTGTAGTCACAGAGGTTACTTGATTTTCTTCTGTGTTGAGGCTAGTGATGTTTTCATTGCATAAAATCTCTACACCAAGTTCTTTAGCCAAAGTAGCCATTCCCAAAGCAACTTGATGCATTCCTTTATTTGGGTGCCAAGTACCTAGTTTTAAATCTGCATAATTCATAAAATTATAAAAACCAGGGGTTGTTTCTGGTTTTGCGCCTAGAAAGAGAACAGGGAATTCTAGAATTTGCTTCAGTTCAGGGTGTTTGATGTATTTCGCTACCTGTGACTTTATAGTGCTAAAAAAAGCGCCAACCTTCAAGGCTGTTTTTGGAGTTATGATTTCCATGATATTTTCACCCGGTTGGTAAACGAGATCTTTGATGGCCAAATGATAATTTTCTTCAGCATCACTTATGAACTTTTTTAACTGTTTACCACTACCTTTTTCTTTTTCTTCGAAAGTATTCACAATCGTATCAAAATTCGCAGCAATACATATAGAGTTCATGACATCAGAGTAAACTTGATATCCAGGATCTAATTTTGTGATCTGGTAATAGTCAGAGGTTTTTTTCCCAAAGTCGTTAAAAAACTTATCAAAAACATCTGGCATCCAATAAAAAGTAGGGCCCATGTCGAACACAA
>NZ_JBDNAI010000117.1:0-6406 GCF_039768515.1 Wenyingzhuangia sp. | reverse complement strand
TTAAAGAAGCAAAAAAATACAAAAGAAAGGACCCAATAAAATTTAACAAATGGGTGTGCTTTATGAAAAAATGAATTTCCTGGAACATAAGCTCCTACAGGTACTCTAGCCATTAATACTTTCCTCCTCAATATCTAAGCTTGCTTCTAATATCATGTTTATAGACTCTGTCATATTTTGTTGGTATTCCTCTTTTGTCAAAGACTCACCTCTAGCTTGATCTCCAGCAACTAGTAGAACAGCTCCTGTACGAAGTTTTCGATAAGAGCCAACTACAAATAAAGTGGCTGCTTCCATTTCAGAACAAAGGACCCCCCCTTTTACCCAAGCCTCCCACTTTTGTAACAATTCTGAAGCTATAGGCATATCCTCTGGATTATGCTGTCCGTAAAATGAATCTTTTGATTGGACTATTCCAGTATGATAGTTTAATTTAGCATTGCTAGCTGAGTTGACTAAAGCAGCAACCATGTCATGAGAAGCTACTGCAGGAAATTCTATCGGCATATACTGTACTGAAGTACCTTCATATCTGACTGCTCCTGTAGCTATTACTTTATCTCCTACCCTAGTAAAGTCTTGCATTGCTCCAGATGTTCCCATCCTTACAAAAGTACGGGCACCTACATTTGCAAGCTCTTCAACTGCAATTGCTGTCGACGGACAACCTATTCCGGTAGATGTTACCGATACGGATCTTCCCTTGTATTTACCTGTCATTGTTTTATATTCTCTGTTATCTGCAACTAATGTTGCTGAGTCAAAATGTTCAGCAATGAACTCAACTCTTCCAGGATCGCCTGGTAAAATTACAAAATCTGATACATCTCCAGCTTTAAGTTGGACATGGTATTGCATTGCCTCTTTTTCATCATTATAGGTGTCTAATAATCCACCAATTGCATCCGCTACACCATCATTTTTCATTTAATCTCTCCGTTTCCATACTGTGTATACATTCTAAGACCATTTTTGTCATTTTTTTAACAGTTTCTTCATCTGAAACCTCTACGGCTAAAACTGCACCGGCTTTTAATTTCTTAATTTGAGTAAGGGTAAATAATGTAGCAGCTTCCATCTCAGATGCACCAACTCCACCTCCTTGCCAGGCTTTCCATTTTGAATCAAGTACAGTGGCAATTGGCATTCTTTCGGGCTCAACCTCTCCAAAAAAAGAGTCTTTAGACTGGCAAATGCCAACTTTTGCATTTAGGTCCAATTCTTTAGATGCTTTAATTAGATTTGTGACGACTTTGTAATCAGCAACTGCAGGGAACTCTATTGGAATATATTGTTTTGACGTACCATCATCCCTGACTGCTCCTGTAGCAATAAAAATATCGCCTTTGTGTACTGAATTTTCTACTGCTCCTGAAGTCCCAATTCTAATAAAAACTTCAGCACCTATATGAGCTAATTCTTCGACTGCGATTGCTGTTGAAGGACACCCTATTCCAGTAGAAACGACTGAAACTTCTACACCCTTGTAGGTTCCTCTTGCAGCGTTAAACTCCCTGTTGCTTCCTTGTAACTGATAGTTATCAAAAACTGAAGCTATTATTTCGACCCTATTTGGATCGCCCGGTACTATTACATACCGGGCAACCTCTCCGATCTTTAAGGGTAAGTGTTTAACCTGCTCAACTTTATTGCTGAACATAATAAACTACCTTTTTTAGTTTTTGTTAGTCTTTCATTCTTATAACTGCAATTCCACACAATATAGTTAGAAATCCAGCTACTAGACATAATCCTGCTAGCGTTCCAAACGATGCATCTGGAGCCATTTCTGACGCTGCATATGGATAAACCATATACATTATCCCAAGGCCAACAATACCAGCACCAAGACCGTCTCTTGATGTTACTTCTCTCATATCATCCACCCCCTACAGGTTCATAGATACAACTGTAAGAATAACTCCTACAACTGTACCTGCTGTTATTAATACTGCTTTACCCATATTTTCAGCTTTCATGATTGGGCCAGTTACCTGCAAATTGGTAGGTAATGCTCCAATAATTGCTAACGCCAAAAATGACGAAAGAATTTTGTCAGCTGAAGAAACAATTATGTTACTTGAGAACACTGCAGTCCACATATCTCCTCCTGCTGCAAGTAAACCTGCAGTAAGAACATCAGATGCATGACCTGTTGCGCCTCCAAATACGAATATAACTATTGGCGCTGCCATTAACGAAACGCCTACGGCTGAGGCAACTGATAGTCCAAAGAATTTTAGTTTATCGTTTGCCCAACCCCATTTAGTTCCATATCCCCAAATCAAAGCACCAACTACGTTGCATGCTGCAAATGGAATTGATACTGGTCCAGTAATGAAACCGCTTGTTACGTTAGTTATAACACCAACAAGAGCTCCCCACCATGGTCCAATCGTCATAGCAACAACTGCTGTTCCGATCATATCAAGGAATATAGGTAATTTAAGTGCACTAGCAACAGTTCCTCCAATAACATTCAATACGGAAGCAACTGGTACTAACGCAATCACGTATGTTAGTGGAACTCCACCACCGGTGGCACTACTTAGTCTTTGTGAAGTATCTTGGTCTTTCACAAATCCCCCCTTCTAGTCTTTATATTTTTTTAATATAAATTGGTTTGTTATACGGTGAAACCGTTTGAAACACCGTCAGGTTTTTTTACGGTGGTTACCTAATAAACATCGGTATGTGAAAAATTTTTACAAACTCGAAGGAGAAAGTTTAAATATTTTTACATACAAGTTAATTTTACAAAATTAAAACTAACTTTGCTGAAGTAAGTGTAAAAACTTTCAATTTCACTTGCTTTTTAGAAAATTGTTTTTTAAACGTATTTAATAGCATCTTCGACAGATAAAACTGCCTTTTTATTATCTCCAAAATTTTTTGCCTCTGAAAATGAGGTAATTTGTGGGGGTTTAAGATTAGTTTTTTCTAATATGGGTTTATTTATGAATAAATCTGCGGGGGGACCATCAAATATTAACTCAGTGTTACACATTACTAAAACTCTGTCTGTTTCTTCAGCAACTAATGGCATATCATGAGAAACAACTATTACAGTTTTGCCTTCACTTTTTAATTTAGCCATAGACTCTTTGATGGTTTTTACTCCGGAGTAATCTTGACCAGTAGTAGGTTCGTCTAAAATGACGACATCTGGCTCCATAGCAATTATTGATGCCATTCCAACTGTTTTTCTCAAGGAAAAACCAAGCCTATATGGATTTAGCTCTAAGTACTCTGTTAAAAGAAACTCATCAGCAATATCTTGAACTTTTTTTTCGATTTCAGATTCATTAAGTCCAATGTTTTTTAAACCGAATGACAGTTCTTCGTGAACTGAAGCAGCAAATATTTGATGGTTGGGGTTTTGAAACACATATCCAACTTTTTCAGCTAATAAACCGACTGGGTTCTCTCTAGTATTAAGATCTCCTATCATAATGTCACCATCAGTAGGTTTTAGTAACCCATTGAAGTGTTTTACAAGTGTGGTTTTTCCAGAACCATTTTGACCGACAACTGAAACCATTTCTCCTTGCTTAATAGTCGCATCTACATTCTTTATGGCCTCTACACCGTTGGGATAAGTGTGTCCTACTTTCGTACAGGTTATTTGAGTTTCACTCATTAGAGATACCTTTCTATAGCCTGGTCAACTGTGACTGGAATATTTCCATTAAACTTTTCAGGAGTTCTTGAAGCAAAATCTGTTATCTGGGGAATCCTTACACCCACATTGCTTTGAATGTCAACTATTTTTGGAAATAGTTCATCAGGGCTTCCTACTTCTGTGATTCTCCCGTGTTCCAAAAGAATAACTTTATCCGCATACTCTGCGATTACTTCAACTTCATGTTCTGCAATTATTACTGTCAAGCCTTCTTCCTGGTTTATCTTTCTAGTGACTGTGAAAACCTCCTCTTTTCCAATGGGGTCAAGGTTGGAAGTGGGTTCATCTAACACTAATATTTGAGGTTTCATTGAGAGAGCTGATGCCATAGCTAATCTCTGTTGCTGGCCTCCAGAAATTTCAAAGGGTGACCTTTCTTCAAATCCTGCAAGCCCAACCATTTCTAGTGACGTTGTAATATTTTCAATTATCGTCTCTTTGTCAACACCCAAATTTTGCAGACCTAAGGCGACTTCTTCAAAAACAGTTAGTTGACTCATTTGAAATTCGGGGTTATCAAATACACTTCCAACTTTACTTGCAAGTTCTCTCACTGGAATGTTTGGAGGAACCTCTCCTGCCACTTCAATTTTTCCGAACATATCCGCATTAATCATATTTGGAACAATTCCATTTATTGACAAACATAGAGTTGTTTTTCCGGCTCCATGAGCACCTAGAATTGCAACAAACTCACCTTCATCAACTTCTAGGGAAATTTCATCTAATGCTTTATCCTCTTGTTCTAAATATTGCACAGAAAGATTTTCAATTTTAATTATGGACATCTACACCTCTTTTTTTATATATGGTTTTTTAACGGTGGTTACCCAATAAACATCGTGTGCAAAATTCTATGTTAATGGCAATTGAATTCTGCTTGTTTTTGATAATATCATCTTGTTGTGAAACTTGCTTTTAATTTTAAAAATTTTTTGTTTTTTTAAAACGTGCACGATTTTCAGTATTTAATATTATCACATGAACATACCTGAACTACATCTCCCGACTGAAGATCCGGACTTCATAAAAAACCCATATCCAACTTTTAGGGAGTATAGAGAGAAAACGCCTATTTTTTGGGATGAGGTCAATAATCTACTGTTTATAACACGCTACAAAGATGTTAGACATATACAAACTAGTAAAAGTTTTGGTACTACACATAGCCACATAGATAATTTCGAAAGTGAAGTTCAATCTTCGAATGTTCCTCTGACTTATGTTGGCTATAAGAGATCTGAAAAATATGAGTCTTATGATTATTTTTGGAAATCAGAACAATTTTCACTTTTAAATCTAGAAGGAGAGTTGCATAAAGAATTACGTGGCCTGGTTGCAAAAGCTTTTTTACCAAGATCAGTTCAAAAACTGATTCCATTTATGCAAAAAAAGTCTCAAGAATTATTAAACGAGAAATCTAGTACAGAATTTGATGTTCTTAAAGATTATGCCCAACCTTATTCAATAAGCATCATTGGAGAACTTCTAGGAGTTCCTGATGAAGATCACGCAAAATTTTTAGATTGGTCACATAAAATTGTTAAGATGTACGACTTCAAGATAAGTAATGAAAATGCAGAAGATGCAGAAGATGCAGCCAAAGAATTTTTTGATTACGCCCAAGATTTATTAGATAAAAGAAGAAATGATCCTAAAGATGACATGATTACTCGTCTTTCACAAGTTACTGAAAATGATATTGGATTAACTGACCACCAAATCATTTGTACAATCATACTGCTTTTGAATGCGGGCCATGAAGCTACAGTAAATACAATTGGTAACGGCTTAAACGGACTATTGTTAAACAACAAAACTTCATCAGAGGTTTTTGAGGAGGCATCTAATATGACTGATGTCGTTGAAGAGCTAATTAGATGGGATAGCCCATTACAATTTTTTCAAAGGTATGTTCTTCAAGATACTGAAATTGAAAATTACAATATTCAAAAAGGTACAAAAGTTGCAATTTTATTAGGATCTGCAAATAGAGATCCAGAAGTTTTTGAAGAACCTGAAAAACTCAACTTCAATAGAAGTTATAAAGATCACAGTAGCTGGGGAGGGGGAATTCATTTCTGTATTGGGGCACATTTAGCAAGATTGGAATTAGAAGTTTCTTTTGAACACCTCCTTAAAAAAGATTTAGTTTTAAATATGGAACCAGAAAGAACTGGGGCATTTGGAATTAGGGGATATAAAAATCTGTTGGTGAAATCTAGATAATAACTCTTTAAGAATTCATCTGCTCCACAGCTGGTAATACTTCTTTTATAGTTTGAATGGTTTTAGTGAACATTCCTTCTGTAAACAAATTTCGATATCTTCTCTCCCATGCAGTTATTGCAATAATGGGTTTCTTGTTTGCATACATATAGCCTATTTCTGATGCTGTTCCTGAGTCAATGTCTTGACCAGACACTAAGGCTATCACTAAGTCAGCGTTGTCTAATGCGTCAATATCTGTTTTAAAGATAATATCCTTTGTTGATTGTGACATATTGTTGTCTTTTAGTTCATCCGGATCAATTCCAGTTTGATCTCTATGTGGAAGAAAACAATCGTATCCAGCTCCTTCTAAAACTGCTGCTATCTCTTCCAAGTATTTTTTTTCATGAACGTTAAACAATGGACCTGCGATATATATATTTTTTACCATGTACTCAAATTAAAAGATTTTTTGTGATTCAACAAGATAAAAACAGAGTATTTTTCTGCAAT
>NZ_JBDNAI010000116.1:0-3241 GCF_039768515.1 Wenyingzhuangia sp. | reverse complement strand
TAAATCTTTTAGAGAATACAATACCGGGGTAAGTTTGTCTACCAATATTTATGGGACTTTTAAATTTAACAAAGGGCGTTTAAAAGCAATACGGCATACCATAAGACCTTCTATCTCCTACAATTATACGCCTGATTTTGCCCGAAGGTATGAAGAGCGGGTGCAACGAACTGCAGACCCTCTTGACATTGAAACTTACACTCCTTTTGATAATAACGTAGGTATTTATGGTGCACCAAATTCTGGATTAAGCAATTCTATTGGTATTACCATCAACAATGTTGTGGAGGCCAAGATGGCACCTAAAGATCCAGATAGTGATGAAGAGGATAAAAAAATAACCATCTTAAACAACTTGAACTTCAGTACCGCCTACAATATCGCTGCAGACAGTTTGGGTTGGAGTAATTTAAACGTCAATGCGGGGACTCGATTATTTAATGATAAAATGGCCCTTAATTTCAACGCTTCATTAGATCCTTATCAAATAAATGAAGAAGGATTCTCTATTGATAAGTTTAATAAGAACATTTTCAGAATAGAAACGGCAAATTTATCGGCCAACTACAGTTTGTCGAGTGCTGATTTTAGTAAAAACAACGATGATAAAAACAAAACCAATAGTGGAAATGGGGCGCAAAACACACCTGATGTAATTGGTGGAAATATTAACCCAACCAATCGATTTGCACAAACGGGTGCCAACAATAACAACAATCAAAACAAAGAGGTTGAAACGGAGCTTTACAAGGCAGACATTCCTTGGAGCATCAATTTGGCTTATGCAGCAACCTACGCTAATAATGGAAGAACTCCGGGTGAAATACGAAGTCATTCGGTCATGTTTAGTGGAAACTTAGAATTATCACCCAAATGGAAAGTAGGTTATTCTTCAGGGTATGATTTAAAAGATGGAGCTTTTACTTTCTCCAGATTCAATTTCACAAGAGACTTGGACAGCTGGCAATTCAATTTTAATTGGGTACCATTTGGTAATATTTCATCCTATACCTTTTTTATTGGTGTAAAATCTACCGTATTGCAAGATTTAAAGTGGGATAAAAATAAGCCGCCAGATAGACGATTATTTTAGATAAAATAGCCTTGTCACGCTCTCTCTGACTAGAACAAAACATTTTAATTTTGAGAATTTAAAAAATGAAAAGAATAATTACTACTTCAAAAGCACCAGCACCCATAGGGCCTTACAACCAAGCCGTTCTTAGCGGAAACACCTTATACACCTCTGGACAAATTGCATTGCACCCAGTAACAGGCGCATTGGTTTTAGAAAGTATTCAAGCGGAAACCACACAAGTCATGGAAAATATGAAAGCCGTCTTAGCAGCTGCCGATATGACTTTTGAAAATGTTATAAAAACCTCTATTTTTATATCTGACATGCATCACTTTGGAGAAATAAATGCCATCTACGGAACTTATTTTAACGAGGAAACTGCGCCTGCAAGAGAAACGGTAGAAGTGGCTAACTTACCGAAGTTTGTAAATGTGGAAATTAGTATGATCGCAGTAAAGTAATTTTCAGTAATCAACAACAAAAAACCTGATAGAAATTCATCTATCAGGTTTTTTTAGCACTTTTTGTTTCAACTACAATGTTGAAGCATATTCTATTAAGTCTACAATTTTTGTAGAATATCCCATTTCATTATCATACCAAGAAACAACTTTTACAAAGTTATCGTTTAAAGCGATTCCCGCATTTGCATCAAAAATAGATGTACGAGTATCTCCTACGAAGTCTTGAGAAACAATTAGGTCTTCGGTATATCCAAGAACACCTTTCATAGGTCCACTTTCTGAAGCCGCTTTCATAGCTGCACAAATTTCTTTGTAAGATGCTGATTTTTCTAACTTCACTGTTAAATCGACAACAGACACATCCATTGTTGGAACTCTAAAAGCCATTCCTGTCAATTTACCATTCATTGCAGGAATTACTTTCCCAACTGCTTTTGCAGCCCCTGTAGAAGAAGGAATGATGTTGTGAATTGCAGAACGCCCACCTCTCCAGTCTTTCATAGAAGGACCATCTACTGTTTTTTGAGTTGCAGTTGCCGCGTGAACTGTAGTCATTAAACCTTCAACAATTCCAAAATTATCGTTCAATACTTTGGTAATTGGTGCTAAACAGTTTGTTGTACAAGATGCGTTTGAGAAAATCTTTTGATCTGCAGTTAATTCTGTATTGTTTACTCCCATCACAAACATAGGTGTATGATCTTTGGATGGAGCTGATAAAACAACTTTTTTAGCACCTGCTTCTAAGTGCTTTCCTGCAGTCGCTTCGGTCAAGAAAAAACCTGTAGATTCGATTACATACTCTGCACCTACCTCATTCCACTTTAAGTTTGCTGGATCTCTTTCTGCTGTAATTCTAATTTCATTTCCATTTACAACCAACATGCCGTTTTTCACCTCAACAGTTCCATCAAATGCACCATGAACAGAGTCGTATTTTAGCATATATGCTAAATAATCAACCTCTAATAAGTCGTTGATGGCAACAACTTGTACATTTTCTCTTTTCACTGCTGAACGAAAAGCCAATCTTCCTATTCTACCAAATCCGTTAATTCCTATTTTAATCATTTTATCGTAATTGTTATTATGTGGTCATTATATCTGACACACGAATTAATTCTTTATTTATTTTTGACTGTCCTTTGATGGCTTTTTCCAGAGGGGTCAATTGTATTTTGTCACTTAGCAACCCTACCATATAGTTCGATTTCCCTTCCAACAAACTTTCAACCGCTTTCACTCCCATTCTACTTGCTAAAACACGATCAAAACAAGAAGGTGAACCACCTCGTTGCATATGTCCTAGGACAGATACACGCACTTCATATTCCGGCAAATGTTCTTCCACGTAATCTTTTAGTTCAAAAACGTTTTTTCCTATTTTATCTCCTTCAGCTACGACTACAATACTGGATGATTTCCCGGACTCCTTACTTCTTCTTAAAGAATCTAAGAGTCGCTCTAAACCTAAGTCTTCTTCTGGTATTAAAATCTCTTCCGCTCCTGCACCTACTCCAACGTTCAAAGCGATATGACCAACGTCTCTACCCATTACTTCTACAAAAAATAATCGATTGTGTGAACTGGCTGTATCTCTAATTTTATCAATTACTTCAACAACCGTATTCAAGGTAGTATCGTACCCTAAGGTATGTGAAGTACCAAAAATATCATTATCTATGGTACCCGGTATGCC
>NZ_JBDNAI010000115.1:0-9218 GCF_039768515.1 Wenyingzhuangia sp. | reverse complement strand
GAATATACTAGTGATGGTAGATGCTCACACATGCCATCTCAAGAAACCATTAATCCATCTGCTTGCGTTCGTTCTTATCCTGTGGCACAGAAATATCGGTTTATTTGGGTTTGGATGGGAAATCCTGCTTTAGCTGATGAAGATTTAATCCCAGATATGCACTGGAATGATGATCCAGATTGGGCAGGTGATGGACAAATGATAAAGGTGAATTGTAATTACAGATTGGTAGTTGATAATTTAATGGACCTCACCCATGAGACCTTTGTGCATTCGGGAAGTATAGGGGATCGCAATGTCGCAGAGGCACCTTTTGACGTGCACTACGATGACAAAACGGCCACTGTTACCAGGTGGATGAAAGGCATTAAACCTCCTCCTTTTTGGAAGGGGCAATTGAATAAAGTTTTTAATCATAACGGTGAAGTAGATCGTTGGCAAATCATCAAATTTGAAGCCCCTTGTACGATAAATATTGATGTCGGGGTTGCCATTGCCAATACGGGAGCACCAGAAGGAAATCGTACGCAGGGAGTTAATGGTTATGTGTTGAATACGATAACACCTTCAACCAACCAAACTTGTCTTTATTTTTGGGCATTCAGCAGGAATTATAATCTCAAAGATCAAAGCAATACCACAGAACTCAAAAATGGGGTTGCACGTATTTTTGCACAAGACGAAGAGATACTCGAGGCACAGCAAAAAGCCATTAATGCTAATCCAAATAGAGAGTTTTATAATTTGAATATAGATGCAGGTGCCATGTGGGCCAGAAGGATTACGGATAAAATGGTAGAGGAGGAACTGAAAAACGAAGCCGATGCGTTATAGAAATTCGTGGTTTGATGCAAGGGTAATAAGCAGATTGCAGGTTGCCGAAAATGTATTGCAAATACAAATCATGCCAGCCAGTGGTACCACAAAATCTTTTACCGTTGGATCACATATTGATGTGGCCATTTTGATTAATAATGAAATAGAGATTAGGAGCTATTCATTAGTCGGTGAATCTACTCCAAATACCCCTTATACCATTGCGGTAAAACTGTTGAAATCGAGTAAGGGAGGCTCCAAATACATGTGGTCTTTGGAGCAAGGAAATAAAATTAAAATATCGCAACCCATCAATAACTTTGAATTAAGTTTTAACACGGATGATTATTTTTTAATTGCAGCAGGTATAGGAATCACACCACTATTGGGTATGGTGCAGACGTTGGTTAAAAAGAAGGGAGTAAACCTGAAAATGTTGTACTGCGGAAAGAATAAAGAAGAAATGCCTTTTATTGAAGATTTGGCGACCCTCTTGGGTGACAATCTAATCTTGCATCTCAGTGATGAAGAAGGCCGTTATAACACTTCGAATTTAATTGATATCGCCAATTCTACAACACAAATTTACCTTTGTGGACCATTGCCATTTATGAATGCAGTTCGAAAAAATTGGGAAGAAGGGCCTTATGAAAATTCTAATTTACGTTTTGAGACTTTTGGAGCCTCAGGTTTATTTGCTCCTCAAGATTTTTTGGTGAAAATTCCAAGATTTGATTTGGAACTTAAGGTGAAGAAGGACCAGACCATATTGCAAGCTTTTCAAGATGCCCAAGTAGAAGTAATGTATGATTGTAAAAAAGGAGAATGTGGATTGTGTCAAGTAGATATTATTGAATATTCAGGTGATATTGACCATCGAGATTTCTTTTTTAGTGAATTGGAAAAAGGAGAAAATAAAAAAATGTGTGTCTGCGTTAGTCGAGTCGCAAATGGGAATATAACCATTGATACCCCATACCGTGGGGTATGATTTATGGTGACCAATAAAAATTTCGGATAGTGCTTGCTAACTATAAGTTATGTTGCTTTTTTATCCTTTTCGAAATTCTCCAGGAGCAACTCCTACACGTTTTTTAAATAGTCTGTTAAAATATGCAGGGTCATTAAAGTTGAGTAAATAGGCCACTTCGGCAACGGTGTACGAGGTGTTTAAAAGATATTTTTTGGCCTCATTTATAGTATAATCTTGGACCACTTTTAGAGCAGATTTTCCAGCAACAACTTTGCAGACTCTATTGAGATGAGTTTGAGTTATTCCAATAGCCTTTGAAAATGCCTTTACAGAAAGTAAAGCTTTGGAATGTTGACGAATCAAATCCTGAAAAAGTTGGTAATAACCTAAATTTCTATTGTTGGAAATTAATGCATTGGCACTTGTTCTATATTGCTCTCGATACAATTGCAGATATAACAATTCAAAATACCTGGTGATGGCCAAAAGTTTTTCGGGAGCTTCGGTCAATAATTCTTCCTGAATTTTAGATTTTAAATACAGAATTTCTTTAACGATTTCAAGATTATCTCCGAAATAGAAGCTAGATAATCGTTTGCTTTCTTTTTTTATTTCTTGATGGTTACTGAGTAATGTTTCAAAAAAAGAAACAGATAGCGTAATTACATTTCCTTTAATTTGAGGTTCAAAATGAAAACCGTGTAATACGTTTGCGGGTATGGTTATCAAACAAGGTGCTTTAAGATGAGTTTTCTTTCCTTCCGAAAATAAAACACCTCTTCCAGATTCAACAATAAAGAGCTGAACCAAATCTGTATGAATATGTTCCTTGATTTCCCAAGAATAAAATTTACTACGCTCTTCAATGGGTTCAATGTGAATGAAATCGGCCACAAATGGCAATTTCTGGTCGCCATATAAGCCTTGGTATCTAACTATATCATTCATAATGTTTATTTTAAACAAGTACAATTTTGGGTTTAATTCGCATAAAGTGCTTAAATACAGTAAAATGAGTATTTTTTTACGTAAAAAGCAAATGTACAAATTATAAAAATGTTTAAAAAGTACAATGATAAAATTAAATTATCCAATCGTAAATTTTGCGATGTAGTTAGTTTTGAAAATAATTAATAAAAACCATACTATGAGTGATGATATCATTACCGGTTTTGATATGGAGGTCCAGCCGCCATATGTGGATAAAGCCTATAAGTCTACGATTTTAAGAGCTCCTACAAAGCCGCTTATTGTAGCACGAAAATCCCTGTCAGATAGCACCGGCCCCCTGTTCCAGGATTTTAATATTGGTGAACTAGACCATGATCTTACCAAGAATTCTATAAAAGTATCCGAGCCATTAGGTGAGCGAATAGTTGTTCATGGTAGGGTTATGGATGAATATGGGCACCCTATTCCGCATACTTTAGTGGAGATTTGGCAAGCAAATGCCGCAGGTAGGTATGTGCATAAAGTTGACCAACATAATGCACCGCTAGACCCCAACTTTTTGGGTGCTGGACGCTGCTTAACAGATGCTCAAGGATTTTATAAATTCTATACCATAAAACCAGGAGCATACCCATGGGGAAATCACCATAATGCTTGGCGTCCAGCTCACATTCATTTGTCCGTATTTGGCAATGCGATTTCAAGTCGATTGATAACCCAAATGTATTTTCCCAATGACCCATTGTTTCAATACGACCCCATTTTCAATGCCGTTCCTGAGAAAGGTAGAAGTTTATTGGTGTCTAAATTTGATTTAGCTATTACTGAGCCAGAATTTGCACTGGGGTATAGATTTGATATCGTGTTGAGAGGTCATAATGCAACCCCATTTGAGAATAGATAAAATAGGATATGGAAGAGATGATAAAATTACAGACCCCTTCGCAGACTATAGGTCCTTATTTCGCATATGGACTGACGCCAGAGCAGTACCAGTATGATTTTTCGTCTATGGTTGACGGTAATATGGTAAAAGGAATTAAAGGAGCAGATGCCATACAAATAAAAGGAATTGTATATGACGGAAATGGTAGCCCAATAGATGATGCTATGTTGGAACTATGGCAGAATGATGGGGAGCACAAACTTTTTGGAAGGTACGGTACCGGTACCGATAAGAATAATGTGTTTGAATTTACCACAGTAAAGCCAAAATCAGTAGAGGATCAGGCACCTTATATCAACGTAATTCTGTTTATGCGTGGACAATTGTTGCATTCATATACGCGCATCTATTTTTCTGATGAAACAATTTTGAATGAAAAAGATAAGGTGTTAAATTCTATTCCCGCAGAACGCAGAAATACTTTGATTGCCAAAAAAGAAGAGAACGCTTATGTGTTCAATATTCATATGCAAGGGGATAATGAAACGGTCTTTTTTAAGGTATAACCACACGCGATTCTATGTCACTATATTCTGAAACTTTTTATGCCAAAGACCTTTCCGAATTATTTTCGGACAGAGCGACCATTACTAATCTATTGCGGGTAGAAGCTGCTTTAGCAATTGCTCAATCAGAAGTGGGAGTAATTCCTAAAACGGCAGCAAACGTCATATCAGATTGCTGTGTAATAGACGCTATTGACCTTATTTCGTTAAAGAAGGATGTGGTTTTGGGAGGTAATGTTGCTATTCCCTTGGTCAAGCAGCTTACCAAAGTGATAAAGAATAGGGATTTTGAAGCCTCTAAGTATGTGCACCTTGGGGCTACAAGTCAAGATATTATTGATACCGCTACCATACTTACTATTTCAGGATATATAGATTGGTTAGAACAAAAAATCAATGTTTTGGAAAAGGCTTTGCTTAATTTGACTAAGACTCATTCGAAAACCCTGATGGTCGGTAGAACGCTTCTACAACAAGCAAAACCAATAACGTTTGGATTAAAAATCTCTGGATGGCTGGAAAGTATTTCTAGGAGCAAGGACAGAGTTTTGGAATTAAAAAAACGTTTACTATGTATTCAGCTTGGTGGAGCAGTCGGCAGTGGCAGTGCAAGCATTACAAAAGATGTTCAAATGGCATTTGCAAAAAGCCTAAATTTACAGATGTCTCTGCCGTGGCATTCTCACCGAGATTCACTGGTAGAATTTGCGTCAGTTGTAGGAATTTTATCAGGTTCGATAGGTAAAATCGCAAAAGACATTTCCTTATTGATGCAGACCGAAGTAGGGGAAGTGTTTGAAGGAAAGGTGGAAGGGAAAGGAGGTTCTAGTATTATGCCCCATAAAAGAAATCCTGTAACCTGCACGCTTATTTTAAGCAATGCAAGTCGTACTCCGGGATTAGTTTCTACCATGCTGTCTGTTATGCCACAAGAGCATGAGCGTTCTGCAGGATTATGGCATGCAGAATGGGAAACCTTAGTGGATCTAATGAAATTGACCGGCGGTTCATTAGAGAAGTCAATTGATTTAATTACAAACCTCGAAGTGGACAAAGAACGAATGCTTCAAAATATTGAAATGACCAATGGACTTATTTATGCCGAAAGAGTCTCGCGGCACTTATCGAAATCTATGGGAAAATTGCATGCACATGAATCGGTAAAAAAAGCATGTTCACTAGCAATTCAACAGCAAAAAAAGTTAAAAGATGTGGTTATGGAAATGCATCCTCAAATAGAAAATATAGGGTACTTATTCGATCCGGAAAATGCCATTGGCAATAGCGTGGTTTGGGTAGAAAGTGTCGTCAAAAAATATTCGGAATAATGAAAACAAACTATAAAATACAAGGGACTCCAAATAGCCCCGTACTGATGTTCTCTAATTCATTGGGGGCAGATTTATCAATGTGGGATGAGCTAGTGCCTTATTTGCTCCCTTATTTTAGAGTCTTACAATACGATACACGAGGACACGGCAATAGTGAATTGACGGAAGGTCATTATACGATTGAAATGCTTGGTCAAGATGTCATTGACCTTTTAGATGATTTGAAGATTGATAAAGTGTATTTCTGCGGATTATCTATGGGTGGGTTAATAGGACAATGGCTTGGAATCAATCATTCGGATAGATTACACAAATTAGTTATTAGCAATACGGATTCTAAAATTGGCACATCGAAAGGCTGGAATGAGCGGATGAAGATTATCAGCGAAAAGGGCATGCAATCCATCACGGATGCCACCATGGAAAAATGGTTTACGGCTAATTTCCAGAAAAAAAACATATCCCGTTTGGCGGAAATGACACAGAAGTTTTTGTCAAACCGAGTTGCGGGATACATCGCATGCTGTGCTGCAATTGCTGCTGCTGATTTTAGGGGTAGTATAAAAGATATTTCCGTTGAAACGCTCATCATAACAGGCGATGAAGACGAAGTAACCAATGTTGCTCAAGCTGAAAAAATGCAGCAAGTAATTCCGAATTCTTCTCTAAAAGTATTTCATGCAAGACATTTGCCAAGTACCGAATTGCCGGCTGATTATGCGGATACGCTTATCAATTTTATCGTAGGCAAAGAAATCTATGAAAGGGGTATGCATGTTCGCAGAACTGTTTTGGGTAATGCTCATGTGGACAAGGCGAACGGTAATAAAAATGAATTCAACACCGATTTTCAAGAGTTTATATCGCACTATGCTTGGGGCGAAGTATGGACTCGTCCCGGTTTGGTAAAACATAGCAGAAGTCTTATTACGCTTGCTATGTTAATTCCGCTCAATAAAAAAGCAGAGTTTAAAATGCATGTCAAAGCTGCTTTTAATAATGGAGTGCAGGTGGATGAAATTAAAGAAGTGATTTTGCAGTCAGGTATTTATTGCGGATTACCTGCAGCAAATGACGCCATGCATTCAGCAGAAGAAGTATTTCAAGAATTAAAGATAAGGTATAAGTAGTATGATAAACATAAAAACTCAGGTGGGTATTATTGGAGCTGGCCCGTCTGGAATGGTATTAGCTAATTGGCTAAAAAAACTTGGGATATCAGCGGTGGTATTAGAATTACGCTCGAGAGAATATGTTGAAGGAAGAGTGCGAGCAGGTCTCGTTGAACAAAACACCAAGGACATTTTAAAAGAATTGGGTCTGGATGAGCGTATGAAAAAAGAGGGTGTCGTGCATGATGGCGTTTACTTAAGTTTTGATGAAGAGCGTGTTCATATTCCTTTTGGGCAATTGACTGGTGGTAGAACCATATCAATTTATGGTCAACAGGAAATCACGAAAGATTTGACAGATGCCTGGTTACAGGGAGGAGAAACGCTTTACTTTGAGACCAAGGCAACTAAAATTGCGGATTTTAATACCAAAAACCCCAAAATACATTTTATAAAAGATGGTGAAGAAGGAATCGTTGAATGCGATTTTGTAGCTGCATGTGATGGTTTTCACGGGATCGGAAGAAAAACTTTGCCAAAGAAAAGTTTTCAATCTTATGATATTACCTATCCTTTTAGTTGGTTGGGTATTTTGGCAAATGTTGCTCCTTCTACGGATGAACTTATTTACTCTTATCATAAAAATGGATTTGGGTTGCATAGTTTGCGGTCAGAAACCGTGAGTCGATTATACCTACAGGTTGACAATGGTGACTCTTTAGACAATTGGTCAGATGACCGTATTTGGAGCGAGCTCTCCACTCGATTAGGCACCCCCGGTTGGGAATTAGAAGAAGGCCCAATTTTTGAAAAAGGGATTACTCCAATGCGAAGTCATATGATTGACACCTTGCGAAGCGGTAGACTTTTATTGGCAGGAGATGCTGCACACATTGTGCCGCCAACAGGAGGTAAAGGCATGAACTTGGCCATTGCTGATGTGAAGCATATGGTAGACGCCTTTGTGCATTTTTATAAAAAAAATTCAGAAACGTTATTAGAGAGCTACACCGATACTGCCTTAAGACGGATTTGGCGTGCTCAAGATTTTTCCAATTTTATGACCAAGTTGTTTCATAAACAAGATGAGCACGGATCGTTTGCCTATCGATTGCAAAAAGCAAAATTTGATTATATAAAGGTGTCTAAAGCTGGTAAAACAACAATAGCAGAAAATTATGTGGGTCTGCCTTTTAACACCTTTTAAATATATATTTCAATGAAAATAGTTCAGATAATAAATGCTTATGAAGCAGCAGGTTTAGTTAAAGATGGAGATATTATTTTGGCAGGAGGTTTTGGAATGACCGGTAATCCAGTGAATATTATTCATGAATTGGCAAAGACCAAAGTGAAAAATTTAACCTTTATCGCAAACAATGTGGGCGAGCCTAATATGGGTGGTGGTCGACTATTAAACAATGGTCAATTAAAGAAAATGATTGGCTCATTTTTTACTTCTAATAGAGAAGCGGTTTTGGCGGCTCAAGAGGGTAGAGTAGAGTATGAATTATTGCCTCAAGGTACCTTGGCAGAAGCGATACGTGCAGGTGGTGCAGGTATCGGTGGATTTTATACACCAACTTCTGCGGGCACTTTAATTGCAAAGGGGAGAGAGACAAAAATATTAAACGGCAAAGAACAAGTTTTTGTAGAGGGAATTCGAGGGAATGTTGCCATAATAAGAGCTTGGAAAGCAGATGTGGCAGGAAATTTACAATACCGCATGACCGAACAAAATTTCAATCGTGCTATGGCTACTGCTGCTGAAATTGTTATTGCCGAAGTGCAAGAAATTGTGCCAATCGGTGAAATAGATCCCAATGAAATTCATACGCCAGGATGTTTTGTAGATTACTTGGTAGAGCGAAAGTTAACGGAAGAAGATTTGGGTTCATCCGCATCGGTTGGTTCGTCAAAAGTTATAGATCAAAAAAGAATGAATATGGCCAAGCGTGCTTTTGCAGAATTGAGCAAGGGTGATGTAGTCAATCTAGGAATAGGTATTCCAACTTTGGTAGCTGATTTAATAAAACCTGAAGACGGAATAATTCTGCATACCGAAAACGGAATGTTAGGTGTAGGTCCGGAACCTAACGATGGAGGTGGAGCTATGAATTATCCTGTAAATGCTGGAAAAGTTCCTGTCACAGCATTGCCGGGTAGCAGTTACTTCGATAGTGCAGATAGCTTTGCCATGATTCGTGGTGAGCATATTGATGTGGCTATTATGGGCGGTTTAGAGGTAGATGGACAAGGAAACCTAGCCAACTGGTCAGTACCAGGCAAACCTCTTTTAGGTGTTGGAGGTGCAATGGATTTGGCTTCGGGAGCAAAAAAATTAATCATTACTTTACGACATACGGATAGAGAGGGTAATTCAAAGGTGGTTGAAAAATGTAGTTTGCCAATAACCGAATATGCTTGTGTAGACTTGCTGATAACAGAACTAGCCGTGTTTAAATTTATAGAAGGACAGTTGACACTTATTGAAATATTACCAGGGAGTTCTTTGGAAGAAGTTCGAAAGAAAACTGACGCCAAGTTTGTAGAAAGGGTAAGTTAAGGGCTCTATGCGAAAGG
>NZ_JBDNAI010000022.1:0-17546 GCF_039768515.1 Wenyingzhuangia sp. | reverse complement strand
ATGCTTGATGCTTTAAAAAGAAATGATTTTGACACAATTAAAATATTATTATCAATATTTTCTAAAAATAATTTAATTGTGTCAAAATCATTTCTTTTTAAAGCATCAAGAAAATAAAGGCAAATAGTTTTGTGGTCAAGTATCACTGTGTTGACAACTAAAATAGTCACAAGTTGATTGGTATTCCGAAATAGAATTCTAGAACTTTAAGCTTAAATATATAGTCATATTTTGCTTTAATTACATCGGTTTCTGAATTTATGTAGCTTGTTTTATTTTGGTTGAATGTGAAAGCATCTAAAATACCTAAATTAAATCTTTCTGTCGCATATTTGTAAGCTAGACTTCTTGCTTCTAAGGCTTTTAGGCTTGCTTCATAGTTTTTTAGAGCACCTTTTGTATCGTTAAATGCTTGGTATACTTTGTCTCTTAGATCAAATTTTGATTGTTCGAAATTAAGTTTAGCTTGCTCTAGTTGTAGTTTTGATTTTTTTACCGAGTTTTTTATTTGTAGTCTATTGAATATGGGAATGTTTAAATTTAATCCAAACGAATACCCTTTGTTATCGTTTATTTGGTTGTTAAAATTTGGAGAATTAAACAATTCCGAAGTGAAGTAATTAGTATTGAAACCATAAGATGCATTTAAGGTAGGTTGGTAAGCACCTTTTGCTATTCTGATATCATTTTCAGCAATTTCAACAGCGAGTTTAGTTTTTTTTATTTCATTCCTAATGGCCAAGGATTTGTTATAAATGTCATTAGCATTTTTAGAGGCAATGTCAGAAGGAAGTAATTCGTAGGAGTCCTCAACAATATCGAAATTCTCTATGTCCTCTAAAACCAGTAAGTTTAAGAGAGATAGCTTTGCAATTAAGATATTGTTTTCCATATCGATAACTGCTTTTTGTTGCTCAGCGGAGGTTGCTTTTATTTCTAAAAGATCACCTGCTGGTTTAGTTCCTGCCTGTACCAATTGTGCTGTTCTCTCTATTTGATTCAAGGTCAGATCAAGTTGTGTGTTTAGAGCTTTAAGGGACTCTTTATTGAATAATATTTGTAGGAAAGCATTGCAAACATTTAATGAAATATTGTCTGTCATATCAGCTAATTGATATTGGTTAGACAATAAATTTAGTTTTGATCTGCGCAGTTCTCTAATGTTTCTTAGTCCGTTGTATAATGTAACATCCGAACTCACTCCAAAGCCGGTGTTTTGAGTAATGGCTATAACGTTGTTGTTCGTGATTGGATCTGTATTCAGTCCACTTCTCCAAGAATGGTTTAAGCGTGTATTTAAGTTTGGTAAAAAATTAGCTTTGGCTGTTGAAACCTCAATTTTTGCATTTTCGATAGCTAATTTCGATTGTTTAACTGTGATGTTGTTTTCAATGGCATAAGCTACACATTCTTCAATTGTCCATTTTTTTGTTTGGGCAATTGACAAGATGTAGTTACACAAAAAGATACTTAGTAAAATTTTTGTTTTCATCTTTTTTATTTTTTCTTTTTGTATTTATCTTTTTCTGCCGATACTTGATTCCAAACTTTAATCTTTTCGTTTTCTATTAGACCTTCTATGATTTCTACATTAATACCATCAGAGATCCCTAGTTTTATTTCCCTTCTTTCAAATTCTTGAGGTGTTTTTTCAACTTCTACATAGGGTTGTTCAGTTTTTCTATCATATTGTACTAAAGCTTCTTTGATTGCAAGTATATTTGTTTTCTTTTCAAGGATCAAAGCTGCATTAGCGCTATAACCGGCTCTGATGTTTACATTGTTTATCATTTCTAGACTTGCTTTAATTTTAAATAAAACTGCGCCTTGTTCGTCCACTCCTTTAGGTGCAATAAAGGTTAGGTTCGCTTTGAATTTTTGAAAATCGATAGCGCCAATGGTTACTTCTAAAGTTGTGTTTTCTTTTAGTTTTCCTACTTCGGTTTCATCAACCTTACCTTCAAAAATCATTTTCTTTAAATCTGCGATAAAAGCAATTGTTGTACCTGCATTAAAATTATTACTTTCTATTACTTGGTCACCCTCTTTGACTGGAATTTCTAATATAGTTCCAGAAATCGTTGCTCTGATATTGGTATTTGCGGAAGATGAGCCATTGGCTGAACCTAGTTTAATGATACGGTAATCTTTTTTTGCATTTACAATATCTTGTTTGGCTTGATCGTATTTAAGCTGAGCAGCATTAAATTCCTGGATAGCGATAACTCCTTTGTTAAACAATTGTTTACTTCTATCGTATTCTTGTGCAATATTGTCGTAAGAAAGTTGTGCATTGATAACCCTACCATTTGCACTATTTAGTGCTTGTTCGTTTGGAACAACTTTGATTTTGGCGATCAAATCCCCCTTTTCAACATATTTACCCTCTTCCACAAAAATGTGTTCAATAATACCTGAAATCTGAGGCTTAATTTCTACCTCATCTTCAGGGATTACTGTTCCTGTGGCTATAGATTTTTTTTCAATATTGGTGATAAAGGGTAGTTCTGTTTTAAATTCAATTGGAGAGCTACTGTTTTTATCAATAAAAAATTTAATGACAAAGATAAACGCGACGAGTAGTAGTAAAATGATAACGATTTTTATTGCTTTTCTCATGATGTAGATGGATGTGTTTTTTGTTAACTATTTAAGGCTTCTATGGGGGATACTTTTGTTGCTCTCGTGGCAGGAATTAATCCTATAAGGGTTCCTAATACAGTAAGTATGCCAATAGAAATGAGTACGATGAGTATAGATACAGAAGGATTTACCAGAGTAGCATCAGCTCCTTGTCCCCATATTTTATCAATCAATATTAAAACCAACCCACCTCCCACAATTCCTAAAAAACCTGCAACTAAAGCTATAGTTACTGCTTCTAAAATGATTTGTCTTTTGATCATTAGTGGCGTTGCACCGATAGCTCTTCGTATACCGATTTCTTTTGTACGCTCTTTTACGGTGATTAGTAAAATATTACCGATGGCAAATACTCCCGCTATGAGTGTTGCAATTCCAACAAACCAAGTTAAAAATTGTATTCCAATCAAAAAACCATTAAGTTTTTCAAATTCTTTACCAAGGTTGAATCCTCCTATTGCACGTTCATCTTCTGGATGAATGTGATGAAGGTTTTTGATCATTAACTTAAGATCTAATTCTAGCTGTTTGATATTGCTGCTTTTTTTGCCTGTAACCATGATTAGGCCAACTTCTTGCCCAGTATTGTATATTTGCTGATATGTTGAAAAAGGGATGTGGATATTAGAACTCATTCCTATGTTTCCATTTTTAAATAGCCCAACAATAGTGAAATTAATTTGATTCAGTTCAATATTCTTTCCTATTGGGTTTTCATTGATGTCAAAAAATTGTTTGTAAAGGTCTTCAGAAATAACCATTACTTTTCTCTTATTTTTTATGTCTGAATTGTTAATAAATCTTCCTAGAATGAGATTTTTCTTTTGAACTTTGTCTAGGGTTGGAAAATCTCCATAAACTGTAAAATCCCCAGATTGGAAATTTTTGACAAGTTTACCATTTCTTCTAATTCGTGGAACCACAAATTCTATTTCTTTGATTTCCTGTTTAATTTTCTCAACATCCTTCAAGTTCAATTTTAGCCTTCTTCCTTCTTGAAAACCATGAAAAGCTTTTTCTGTTGATCGTCCCCAGATAAAAACACTATTGGTCGCAAAATCTCCAAATAGTCTACTGAAAGAGTTTTCCATTCCACGAGCACAACCTAGTAAAGTGACCAATAAAAACACACCCCATGTAACACCAATTACAGTTACCAGTGTTCGGGTTTTGTTTTTCTTAATACTTTCGTAGATTTCCTGCCAAGTATCTCTTTCAAATAAAAAATTCTTCATTAGTCGTCTCTTAGTGCTACAATCGGTTTGATTCTAGAAGCTCTTTTGGCAGGAACATAACCTGCAATACAGCCAGAAATGATCAATGTAACCATGGCACCAATGATAATAGATGTTTCAACATTAGGATTGGTGATGAAATATTTTTCTAAACGATCTCCGATGAGTTTGATTGTCCCGATACCTATCAATATACCAAGATAACCTGCAACAGAAGTAATCGTAATGGATTCTAAAATAATTAAAGATACAATTGATTTAGGGGATGCTCCTAATACTTTTCTAATTCCCAGTTCTTTTTGACGTTCATTAACTACGTAAACCATAATATTGCTAATCCCCACAATTCCAGCAATTAACGTTCCAAATCCAATAAAAAAAACTAGAATTGTCAAAACAATCATCATCGTGTTGGTTTGCTTTATAGACTCTGCAACATTACGAATTCGGATTCCTCTTTGATCTTGTGGGGCAATTCCCAGTAGTTCTTTTAGTTGTGTCTCTAATAACTCAGTAAAAGCAATGATTTCTGAGTAATTCATGTTTTTATCGTAGGTAAGATCTATGCCGTTGATATGATCGTTATTGGCATATAAGGTTTGAGCGGTTGTCAGGGGGATGTATATTATATTTTCGGCTTCATCATCGCCCTCTTTTGTGAATACGCCAATTACCTTAAAATTGATTCCTTGTAGGTTGATGTATTTACCAATTGGAGTTTTGTTTTTAAATAAGTCCTTTTTGATCAATCTTCCTATGATGGCAACTTTTTTATTATCGTTGAGGTCTGAAATGTTCACAAATCGACCTTCATTCATTTTATATTGATCAATAAATTGATGATCTGGTAGAATAGCAACAGCTGAATAAGTATTTTTTTGTTGTCGATAAGAGACGTTAAAGTTTTTGTAGATTTTCGATGAAATATATTCTACATTATCTTGATTTTTTGATTTTATAAATTCTACTTCTTTATTTGTAAGTTGTATTTGTCTCCCTGATTTTTTTCCTTCGTAGGGTTTGGAGGTTCTACCAGAATTTATGTAGATAGCGTTTGGAGTATCATTCACAAAAAAGGTAGAGAAAGTGTTCTGCAAACCGTTAGATATTCCAAAAAGCAATGTAAATATTAATATAGCAAATGTGATGGTAAAGCCAGAAAGTATTGTCCTCAGCTTATTTTTTCTAATGCTTTGGACTATTTCAAACCATAAATCTCTATCAAATATCATGAGGTTTCTAAGTTTTGATTTTTGCTTTTATCCTCCATGATAACTCCGTCTTTAAGTCTAATAACTCTGTTGGTCTGATCAGCTACATCTTCTTCATGTGTGATGATGATTACTGTCATTCCTTCATCGTTGATGCTTTTTAATAATGACATGATCGTTTCAGTAGTTACAGAATCCAAAGCACCCGTGGGCTCATCAGCAAGTATGATTTTGGGCTTTGTTACTAATGCTCTTGCGATGGCAACACGCTGTTTTTGTCCTCCTGACAATTCATTAGGAAGGTGATTTGCCCAAGCTTTTAGTCCTACTTTCTCTAAATATTCTAGGCCTATTTTTTTACGTTCTTTTTTGTTATAGCCTCCTTTGTAGTACAATGGTAGTGAAACATTTTCAAGAGCGGTCTTGTAAGGAATAAGATTGAAGGATTGAAAAACAAAACCAATAAACTCATTTCTCAATAACGCTCCACGGGTTTCATTTAAGTCTTTAATAATTTTATTATTGAGTTTGTAAAGGCCTTGATCGTGGGTGTCTAATAGACCAATAATATTTAAAAAAGTAGACTTTCCAGATCCTGATGATCCCATGATTGAAATAAACTCACCTTTCTTTACTTCTAGATCAATTCCTTTCAGAACGTGACGCGCGTCTTTTCCTACTTGATAAGATTTATGTAGGTTTTCAATATGAATCATGATTTTTTTTAAAAATATAACTATTAATTTATTTTTCGTGTGGGATTTTTATGTAGTATGTTTTTCTAGATTTGTTGTTTAATTTGTTTTCCTTTAGCCAAGGGTTCAATATTTTAAGTTCCTTATAGTTGGTCTTATGTAGTTTGGCAAATTCTGAAACATTAGCAATAGCAGTGTCTATTTTTAAGGTTTTAAATTTGGGCATTGAGTACAAATCATTTTCATCGTAGACAAAACCATAATCGTAGGGTTTACTGAGGATTTCTTTAACGGCAATGATTCGTGGTATGTATCGAGAAGTTTCTTCGGGTAGCAATACATCGTAGTAGTCCTGTACCATTTGTTCTTGCATTCTTCTGCGAAGACCACTGATTCCAAGATTGTATGAAGCTGCAGCTGCTGTCCAGTTTCCAAATTTTTCCTTTGCTTTTAAGATATATGCACAAGCTGCGTGAGTGGCTTTCTCTACATCATATCTTTCATCTACATTACTGTTTACCTCAAGTCCTTTTTCCCTCGCGGTTTTGGGCATCAATTGCCAAAATCCTTTCGCACCTGCCGGTGAACTTACATTTTGTAAGCCACTTTCTATTACCGCCAAATATTTAAAATCTTGTGGAATGTTGTACTTGGATAAAATAGGTTCAATAATTGGAAAAAATTTATGAGCCCTTTTGATCAGTAATAGTCCATTAGATTGCCAATAAGTGTTGACAAGGAGCTCTTTATCAACACGCTCTCTAATGTCGCTTTTGTCTACAGGCACAATTTCATTGGCAAAATGTAACTGATTTGAAATTTTAATAGCTTTGATACTGTAGTTTTCTCCAGTTTTTCTTGTAGAGGAGGTTGCGTATATAAAAAGGGGTAATGTGATCATTATAAATATCGCAAAACCGAACCTCAAAAATTGTTTATTCATGGTAAAAAAAAATATAGTAACAAGTTACGAAAATTAACTTAAATATCTTAGCAGGTGTTGCTGAATAATACTGCTTTTTGTTAGTATCATGACATGGGTTCCATTTTCAATTAATTCACATTTACCTATTTTGTTTATTGGGATAATTTTATCTTTATCTCCATGCAATCGAAGCATGGTCACTGTGTTTTTTTGTGCTTTCCAATGTAGAAATGATCTGGTGGCCCATAGGAGGTATCGCTTACTTCTTAGAGGTAAATATTTTCTATAAATAGAGAGCGTTCTTTTTATTTTTTTTGTTCCATTCTTCATCAGCAAACGTTCCGTGAAGTTGATTGTGTTAATCGGTAAGAATCGATAAAGTTTTAAAGCTTTTGTCATTTTGAAGAATAAACTAAATTCTTTAGGAGTTTTTAGGCTTGAAATCAGTATGATTTTATCACAATGAATGATCCGTGCGATCTCTTGCGCAAGCATTCCGCCAAAAGAAACACCAACAATTACTGGGTTTTCTTCTGTAATCTGCTCAGCAAAGCGTTTGGCGTATTTTGTCATGGATTCGTTCCTAGAGTAGGGCATAATCCATTCCAAAAAGTGTGTTTTGTATTGTTCAGCAGGCAAATGGATACGTTCAAAAATTTTAGAACTAGCAGACATTCCTGAGATGAAGTATACGTGTGTAAGTTTTTTCTGTTTCAAGAGCTGTTTAAATCAAATCATTCAAATTTACATTTTTTTCTTGAGTTCTATTGATCCATTTGAAGCGTGCACAGCCTTCCTCATCTATTTCTGTTAACTCTACTTCATGGATTTCATTGACCAATTCGGGATTCCAAGGTGTTTTTACTTTGACATAGTTTTCTGTAAATCCGTGAATATATCCTTCTTTGTTTTCGCCCTCAAACAAAACGGATAGTTTGTTACCCAATTGACTTTCGTAAAAAGCTCTACGTTTTTTCACGGATAATCCCCTAAGCATTTTGCTGCGTTTTGCTCTTACGTTTTTTGGTACTACACCTTCTAGGTGAGTTGCCTCGGTATGATCACGTTCTGAGTAGGTGAATACATGTAAATAGGATATATCTAGCTCGTTTAAGAATGTGTACGTTTCTAAGAAAAGATCTTCAGTTTCTCCCGGAAATCCAACAATAACATCAACTCCTATACAAGCATTGGGCATTTTCTTTTTAATGCTGTTCACACGGTTAACATAAAGATTACTCATGTAGCGGCGTTTCATTTTTTTCAAGATTTTATCGCTACCACTCTGGAGTGGAATATGAAAGTGTGGAACAAAACAGTTAGATTCACTCACAAAAGTTATGGTTTCGTCTTTAAGTAGGTTTGGTTCTATAGAAGAGATTCTTAATCTTTTAATCCCTTCTACTTTGTCTAATGCTTGCACCAGTTCGTAAAAAGTATGCTCGTGTTTCTTATTCCCAAATTCACCTTTTCCATAATCACCTATATTGACTCCTGTCAGAACGATTTCCTTTATTCCGCGAGCGGAAATTTCTTTGGCATTTTTGAGTACGTTTTCCAAAGTATCACTTCTTGAAATCCCACGAGCTAAAGGAATGGTACAATAAGTACATTTATAATCACATCCATCTTGAACCTTGAGGAAAGCACGAGTCCTATCTCCAATTGAATAGGAACCAACATAAAAATCAGCGTCCTCAATTTCGCATGAATGAATTTCCCCTAAGTCATTTTTTGATAAATCGTTGATGTAATCAGTAACTTTAAATTTTTCTGTGGCCCCCAAAACTAGATCTACCCCATTAATATTTGCTAACTCCTCAGGTTTTAATTGTGCATAACAGCCTACTGCAATCAAGAAGGCTTGATCATTTTTTTTTAAAGCATTTTTTACAATGGTCTTAAATCTTTTATCTGCATTGTCGGTAACTGAGCAGGTGTTGATCACATATATATCTGCCTGTTCATCAAAATCCACTCGAGTAAAACCCTCTCTTTCAAAGTTGCGTGAAATCGTTGAAGTTTCTGAAAAATTAAGCTTACACCCTAAGGTGTAAAAAGCTACTTTTTTTTGCGGTTTCATTCTCGTAATTTTACAACTGCAAAGGTATGTTTTAAAAAGTAGAAAGTAAAAAAAGTCGAAAGTAAAAAGTGGTTGAAAACTATGATTTTGAAGTTTTAAATCGCATATTGCCGAAATGAGGACGTTTGGAGAAAAAAATATAGATGAATTGTAATTAGAATTCTTAATGATAAAAAAAGTAGTTGTTTTTTTGAGTTTTCTTTTGTTTCTAACCTCATGTAATCATGAGTTTGATTCACAGGACGAGTCAAAAGTGTTTAGGTATAACGAAAAAGATAATATAACTTCTTTAGATCCCGCATTCGCGAAGAATGAGCCTAATATTTGGGCAACAAATCAGTTGTTTAATGGTTTAGTGGTTTTTGATGATCACTTGAATATCAAGCCCTGTGTAGCTAAGAAATGGGAGATCTACAATCAGAATAAAACCTATGAGTTCACCCTCAGAGATTCTATATACTTTCATAAGAACATTTCTTTTGGAAAAGACAGTACAAGAAGAGTTACAGCCTATGATTTTGAATATAGTTTTAGTAGGATATTGGATCCTAAAGTAGCCTCCTCGGGTAGGTGGGTACTCCAGAATGTAAAAAACTTTAAAGCGGTCAATGATTCTGTTTTTAAGATAGATTTGCATCAGGCTTTCCCTCCGTTTTTAGGCTTGTTAACCATGCAGTACTGTACTGTTGTGCCCAAAGAAGCAGTTGAGTATTACGGGGCAGAATTTAGATCAAACCCAGTCGGTACAGGGCCTTTTTGTTTTAAGTTATGGGTTGAGAATACAAAGTTGGTGTTTAGGAAAAACCCTTTGTATTTTGAACGAGATGAAAAAGGCAATCAATTGCCATATTTAGAGGCAGTAGCCATTACTTTTTTCGCAGATAAACAAACTGAGTTTATGCAGTTTATTCAGGGGGAATCAGATGTTTTATATGATTTACACTCTTCATATAAAGACGAATTATTATCTCCTCGAGGAGAATTATTAGCCAAGTATAGAAGTAAATTGAAATTAGATAAAACTCCTTATTTGATAACAGAATACATTGCTTTTTTCATGGAAGGTAAAACGGTGGGTAATCATCCCTTAATCAGAAAAGCAATTAATGTGGGTTTTGATAGAACTAAGATGTTGCGATATTTGCGAAATAATATAGGGACACCAGCGACTGGCTTTTTACCTAAGGGGCTCTCAGGTTACCATAAAAACGACAGAAATTTATATAATCCAAAACTTGCGATTCAATTGGTAGAACAGTACAAAAAAGAAACAGGGGATCAACATCCATTAGTTACTATAGCAACCAACTCTAGTTATACAGATTTGTTCGAGTTTGTTCAGAGAGAAATACAAGCAATTGGAATAGATATACAGCTAGAGATTTTACCATCACCCATTTTAAGGCAAAAAAAAGCAAATGGAAATTTACCTGTATTTCGAGTAGGTTGGATTGCAGACTACCCAGATTCAGAAAATTTTTTATCCCTTTTTTATAGTAAAAACTTTGCTCCTAATGGTCCAAATTATTCTCATTACAGTCATCCAGTTTTCGATGATTTATATGAGCAATCTTTATCTCTAACAAACAAAGATGAACGCGTAAGGCTTTATAAAAAAATGGATAGTATAATTATGGATGAAGTTCCAGTGGTTCCCTTGTTTTATGATGAAATTGTTCGATTTAAGCACAGCGAAGTAAAAGGTTTAAAAACCAATCCGACCAATCTTTTGAATCTGAAAAGTGTTTACAAAATAAAATAATTTTGATTTCTGTTTGTGATAGAATTTTCAAATTATTGTTCCTTAGTTTTTTGAAGTTTTTTGACCACCTTTAAAATTATTTTTTTAGGGGTAATAGGTATAAGGGATATCAATATTTTTTGACTCAAAGTGAGGCCCGAAACACAATCTAGTTTTCCATTAATCATTGCTTTGTAGCCATCTCTTGCGACTGAATTTGCACTAGCCGTTTTTTTGAATAAATCTGTTTTATCCATTCCAGAAATAGCTCCAAAATTTGTCTCTGTTGCGCCTGGCATTAGATTGGTTACTGAAACATTAGTTGCAGAGCATTCCTCTGCAATGGCATTGGTGAATGAAGTAACGAAAGCCTTAGTAGCGAAATAAACAGATTGTAAAGGCCCAGGCATGTAGCTAGCTGTAGAGGATACGTTTAAGATGCTTCCTGTATTTGTTTTTAAGAAGTCTTTGAGGAACAAATGCGTCAAAGCTGTTAAGGTTATTACATTGAGCTGGATCATATTCAAATCATCCGTAAGATTTCTTTCATGAAATCTGCCAACACCCCCAAAACCAGCATTATTGATCAAATAATCAATTTTAATATTTTCTGAAATAACCTCATCATACACTTCTTGAGGAGCGTCTGCTTTTGTCAAATCTTTACTTATGATATGTATGGATATTTTGAATCTAGATTTAAGATCATCTTTTATCTTTTTCAAGTTGTCTAGGTTTCTGGCAACTAAGACTAAATTCCCATTGTTTTTGGCATGAATATATGCCAGTTCTTTTCCAATACCGCTGCTTGCTCCTGTGATTAATGCTGTTTTCATGTGAGGTTTTTAGAATGTTTTTTGATTGACAAATGTATGTAAAATAAGTCTTGTTGTTTTTGATCGATTGATAAAAATTAATGTCGTTAAGACTTATTGGATTTGAGGCTTCGTTATCATTAGGTGCAGTAATACTTTGTATCTTTGCAATATTAAACCCATCAAATGAATGTAAAAAAATATACTTCTGAGTTTAAAACCAATATAAATTTGGCGGTCCCTGTGATGCTGGGTCAGTTGGGTCATGTACTTGTGGGGTTCGCAGACAATATCATGGTGGGAGAATTAGGGGCGCCTTCATTAGCAGCGATATCTTTGTCTAATGCGGTGTTTTTTATTTTGATGGGTATTGGTGTAGGTTTTTCTTTTGCACTGACTCCTTTAATTTCTGAAGCGGATGCCACTAAAAAATATATAGAGGGTAAGAAAAACTATCAACATGGAGTTGTTTTGTTAACCGCTTTAGGAGTCATACTATCGATCATTTTATTATCAATTGAGCCTTTGTTAAGTTTAATTGGTCAGCCCATGGAAGTAGTGAAACTGGCTATTCCCTATTACAGAGTTCTAGCCTTCTCGATGATTCCTTTGTTAATTTTTCAAGCGATCAAACAATTCACAGACGGTTTGAGTCTGACAAAATATGCGATGGTTGCTATTTTGAGTGCAAACGTTGTAAATATAGTATTGAACTATGTATTAATTTACGGAAAATTCGGAGCGCCATCTATGGGAACAGTTGGAGCTGCATATGGAACCTTGTTTTCAAGAGTGTTGATGATATTGATATTGCTGTTTTTTATTAGTAGGAGAAAAAAATTTCAGCCTTACAAAATTAAAATATCCTGGTTAGCGGTTGAAAAAGAAAGAGTGATTAAAATATTTAGATTAGGGTATCCAAATGCTTTACAAATGTTTTTTGAAATAGGAATTTTTGCTTCTGCAGTGTTGTTGTCTGGGATGATTGGAACAGAAGATCAAGCGGCCAACCAAATTGCATTAAATTTATCTACCATGACATTTATGGTGGCCACAGGAGTTGCTGTAGCTACAACTATCCGAGTAGGAAATCAAAAAGGTCTTAAGGCATACAAGAATTTAAAGGTAATTGCTTTGTCTAACGTCTTTCTCATGATTATCATTGCCGTGTTTGCTGCAGTTGGTTTTATAACCTTAAGAATATATTTACCCAAGTTGTATATAGATGATCAAAATGTGGTTAGTATTGCTTCTCAATTGCTAATCATTGCTGGGCTTTTTCAGATATCAGATGGGATACAGGTTGTTGTCTTAGGAGCGCTTAGGGGGCTACAAGACATGTTTGTTCCCATGTGTTTGGTTTTTGTTTCCTATTGGGTTGTGGGTTTCCCCATTTGTTACTATTTAGGTATAATGACTTCTTTAGAGACTCTTGGCATTTGGTTAGGATTATTGATTAGTTTAACTGTTTCTGCCACTTTGTTGTATCTTCGGTTTCAGCATTTGACAAAAAGATTACTTTTGTCCTAGTATTTAAAATTAAAAAAAAATGAAGTTACCAAGATTTATATTGGCCGATAATACAGATTGTCCAGAAGATATTTTTGTTATTCATACTGAATTTCCAAGATTCATTATCAATCTCAAGGATGATGAGATAGAACTATGGGATGATTTAGATGGAGCAGATGAAGAAGAGATTTCAGTCCAAGTAGCTCAATATATAGAGGAATCATCAGAATTTTACGATGAAGAAATGAAAAAATATGCAAAATAGTTTTTGGTAAGAATCTATTTGTAGAAATTTAAAACAAATGGCTGAATTCATAAAAATATATCCGGAAAATCCTAACGATAAAGAAATTCATAAAGTTGTTGAGGTGCTAAGAAAAGGAGGTGTTATTATCTACCCCTCTGATACTATTTACACATTGGGCTGTGACATTACCAATTACAAGGCTATGGAAAGAGTAGCCAAAATAAAAAAAATCAAGCTTGAGAAAAATACATTTTCTATTGTGTGTAATGATTTAAGTCATTTGTCAGATTATACGAAACCCATAGAGACAAAAACATTTAAAATTTTAAAAAGATCTTTCCCCGGGCCCTATACCTTTGTGCTTCCTGCTGTCAATAATATGCCAAAGGCGTTTAAGAAACGAAAGACAGTTGGAATAAGAATACCAAATAATAACATTACCCTTGAAATAATAAAACAACTTGGTAATCCTTTAGTTTCTACTTCTATTTATGATGAAGATGAGGTCATCGAATATACGACAGATCCTGAATTGATATATGAAAAGTGGGAACGTTTAGTAGATGTTGTAGTCGATGGGGGATATGGAGGAAACATTGCTTCCACAGTTGTTGATTTGAGTGAAACAAATCCTATTGTGATTAGAGAGGGGAAAGGGAGTATAGAGGTTTTGTGATTGTTTAGATATCATAATTATCTTTCATGTACACTAGTTGTAGTCAAACTATTCAAAATGTTTTTTAGAATTGGAAGTAAGTTTATTGAGTTCTCTTAATTCAGATTTTGTTAAATCTCTCCATTGTCCAACAGGTGTGTCCAAAAAGATATTCATAATTCGAATTCGTTTAAGGTAGGTAACATCGTAATCTAAATATTCACACATACGCCTGATTTGTCTATTCAACCCTTGAGTTAACGTAATTTTAAACTCATACGTATTTACCTTTTCTAGTTTGCATTTTTTAGTGACGGTTCCAAGGATAGGAACGCCATTTTCCATTTTGTTCAAGAAATCTTGAGTGATTGGTTTTCTTACTCTCACCAAGTATTCTTTTTGATGATTGTTACTAGATCTTAATATTTTATTAACAATATCTCCATCACTAGTCAGAAAGATCAAACCTTCACTGGGTTTGTCTAGCCGACCAATAGGAAAAATCCTCTTCGGGTGGTTGATGTAGTCAATGATATTGTTTTTTTCTCTTTGTTGGTCCGTGGTACAAACAATCCCAACGGGTTTATTAAAAGCAATATATGTATGTGCTTCATCTTTGGAGGATACCAATTTACCATCAACTTGAACTTCGTCTGAAGAAGCAATCTTGGTTCCCATTTCAGGTACATTTCCGTTAATAGTGACTCGTCCTTCCTCTATCAATTTATCTGCGGCTCTTCTGGAGCAATATCCAATTTCACTTAAATACTTATTGATTCTTTTTAAATCTTCTGCCATGCGTGATTAAGGTTTAAAACGATTTTGTTTTTTTATGAATGCATTCCAAACCATACTCCTGGTTTGATAATAATTGAGGTGTTGATGTTCGCCTCTCTTGTTGTACATGCGTGTAGCATATATGTAAAATTGCAGGTGAGCTTTTAAAACACTCCAAGTGTGAAGAGGTTTCCCCTTTGCCAGGAAAAAAAGGGCGGCGATACCATCGAACAACATTCTTGAGAAAATAACAGGGAATATTTTTTTTTCTGGTAAGTTTTTAATTAAAGTGAAAAGAGAATTTCTAAAATTCAAATAAGTTTTAAAAGGGTTTTGGGTGTCCAAGGTTCCACCACCAAGATGGTATACTTGACTCGTGGAGATATAATCTACAGATAAATTATTGTTTTTTGCTCTCCAGCACAAATCAATTTCCTCATAATGCGCAAAAAAGTCAGAATCTAATCCTCCTAAATTTTTATAGTCTTTTGATTTGATAAATAAACAAGCGCCTGATGCCCAAAATATAGATGAGGAACCATATTGGTCTTTATCTTCTTCTATGTGCTTAAAGATTCTACCTCTACAATAGGCATAGCCATATTTATCTATAAAACCACCTGCTGCTCCAGCATATTCAAAATAAGATTTGTGGTTGAAATCTAAAATTTTAGGTTGAAGAATACTTGCGTTTTGATTGTTATTGTAAAATTTAAAAATAGGCTGAAGCCAAAAGGGAGTCACTTCAACATCAGAATTAATCAAGCCATAAACATCTGCATCAATTAGAGACAAGGCTTTATTATAGCCTTCTGCAAAACCAAAGTTTTGATTGTGTTGAATAATTGAAATTTCTGGAAACTTTTTTTTTACAAACGAAACAGAAGAGTCTGTGGAAAAATTATCCACCAAGTAAATGCTTGCTTCAGGACTATATTCTATCAAAGTCGGTAAAAATTGTTCTAATAAATTTTTTCCATTCCAATTGAGAACAACTAACGCTATATCGATATCAATCATTGTAGTTGGGGATGTCTTTTAAAAAAACATACTTTTCATTCTTAAAATCCATTTTACAAAAGTAATGTTCCAAACCGTTTGTTACAACTAAATATTTGGCTTTTAATTTTAAATTGTATCTGGCAATTTGATCAAATGTATGCTGTGTTATTTTTACTGAACTAGCCTTACATTCTACAATGATTTCAGGAGTTCCCATGGTGTTGTAGATCAGAATATCCGTTCTTTTTTTTGTTTTGTTTAACGAGAATTCTTTTTCGATGACTAATAAAGAAGTGGGGTATTTTTTATACTCAACTAAATAATGTGCAAAATGTTGCCTCACCCATTCTTCGGGCGTGAGCATAATGTCTTTTTTTCTGAAAGGGTCAAAAATAAACAGCTTATTTTCTTTACTTTTGACTTTTAAGTGAACATCTGGAAGATTTAACTTTTGCATTTATCAAAATTAAGCATTCTTTTTCAACTATTTCTTACAATTTTAACAGTCTATGGTAGAGGTAAAACAATTGGTTTCAGACATTAATCAAGGTAGAATTAAACCTGTTTATTTTTTAATGGGTGAGGAACCATATTACATTGATAAGATCTCTGAGTATATTGAGACGCATGTTTTAACTGAAGATGAAAAAGAATTCAATCAAAGCGTTGTGTACGGTAGAGATACCTCTATTCAAGAAATTGTAGCGAAAGTGAAGCAGTTTCCGATGATGTCTGAGAAGACAGTCATAGTTGTAAAGGAGGCTCAAGATTTACATAGAACCATAGAACATTTGACTTCCTATGTAGAAAACCCCCTGGATACCAGTGTATTGGTGGTTTGTTACAAATACAAAACTTTAGACAAACGCAAAAAGTTGATTAAGGCCATAAGTAAAGTAGGCGTTGTTTTCGAGTCAAAAAAACTTTATGAGAATCAAGTAGGGAATTGGGTTACGGGTGTTTTAAAAGGAAAGAAATATACAATAGAGCCAAAAGCAACACAAATGTTAGTAGAGTTTTTGGGAACAGATCTAAGTAAGATTAGTAATGAACTAGATAAATTGTCACTAGTTTTACCAAAAGGAGTGATGATTACTGCAAAGGATATTGAAGAAAACATAGGGATAAGTAAAGATTTCAATGTGTTCGAACTAAGAAAAGCGATTGGTCAAAAAGAAATTTTAAGATGCAATCAAATTATTAACTATTTCATCGAAAACCCTAAAAGTAATCCCTTAGTGGTTACCATATCACTCATCAATAGTTATTTTACGCAACTGCTAATGTATCATGGTCTAAAAGATAAATCTAAAATGAATGTAGCCAAATCACTTCGTGTAAGTCCATATTTTGTTGAGGATTATATCAAAGCAGGTAAAAACTATCCCATGCGTAAAGTATCTCAAATTATATCTCTTTTAAGAGATGCGGATGTTAAAAGTAAAGGGGTGGGAGCGAATCTTTCTGATCGAGATGTTTTAAAAGAATTGATGTTTAAAATATTACATTAAACTTATCGTTGAAACCTAAATTTTATCTATTCTCATTGTTCAAATAAAGTTGTACTTTTGCATCGCTTAAAATAGTGTCATTTTGGCATTACAAAGCAATTGGCAAAACTTTTGCCACAACAGCAGTAACATTGATAAATATTTACCATGAGCAAGAAAGAAAATATACAACAAGAAGAAAAAGCAAAAGAGCAAGCTCAAGCAGTAGAGCACAACGAAGAAGCAAATGCGTCTGCTCAGAGTGAGCAAAACCAAGATGATGTAAAGAAGGAAACCTCGGTTGATGAATTAATTCAAGTAGAAAAAGACAAGTATTTACGTTTGTTTGCAGAATTTGAAAACTACAAAAAGCGTACCTCAAAAGAACGTATAGAGTTGTTCAAAACAGCTGGTAAAGACATTATCGTGTCAATGTTACCTGTGATTGATGATTTTGACAGAGCAATGGTCGAAATTAATAAAAGTGAAGATGAAGAATTAGTAAAAGGAGTAGT
>NZ_JBDNAI010000021.1:0-26228 GCF_039768515.1 Wenyingzhuangia sp. | reverse complement strand
TATCTTATTCAAAAAAAATTGTAGTCCGTAGGGGAATCGAACCCCTGTTACATGGATGAAAACCATGCGTCCTAACCCCTAGACGAACGGACCATTGCTGTAAATCTAAAAGCTTTCACTTTTTACTTTAGCGGTTGCAAATATACATACGTTTTGTAATACCGCAAAGTTTTTTAAAACTTTTTTATACTTTTTTAATTAATACGCTTTTGCAAACAAAACCCTCTTATTAGATGGTTTTCCTGTAAAAACACAGACCCCTTCTTCTTCTTTAAAATCTAAGGGAATACATCGTATTGTTGCCTTTGTAATCTCCTTAATTTTATCTTCTGTAGCCGCTGTACCATCCCAGTGAGCCGCAACAAAACCTCCTTTGTTTTGGATGGCATCTTTGAACTCTTCAAAACAATCCACTGAGGTAATATGTTGGTCTCTGTAATCTAAAGCTTTTTGCCATAAATTATCTTGGATTTCTTTCAACAACCTCTCTACAACCTCAACAGCCTCAGATTGCGAATAGCTCTGTTTTTCTAGGGTGTCTCTCCTCGCTATTTCTAAAGTTCCATTTTCAAGGTCCCTTGCTCCAATTGCAATTCTCACAGGAACACCTTTCAACTCATATTCTGCAAACTTCCAACCAGGCTTATGAGTATCTCTACTGTCAAACTTTACAGAAATACCTTTTGACTTTAATTCGTTTGATATTATATCTACTTTTTCTGTGATGGCCTGTAACTGCTCATCAGTCTTATATATAGGTACGATCGCAACTTGAATTGGCGCTAATTTTGGAGGCAGCACCAATCCTAAATCATCAGAATGCGTCATGATCAAACCACCCATCAGGCGAGTGGACACTCCCCAAGAGGAAGACCAAACATGCTCTTGCTTACCTGCTTTGGAAGTATATTTTACATCAAAAGCTTTTGCAAAATTCTGCCCTAAAAAGTGAGAAGTACCCGCTTGCAAAGCTTTACCATCTTGCATTAAAGCCTCAATGGTAAACGTTTCATCTGCTCCCGCAAATCTCTCACTTTCTGATTTCACACCCTTCACTACTGGCATAGCCATAAAGTTTTCAGCAAAATCAGCATAAACCTGCTGTATTAGTTTCGTTTCTTCTAAAGCCTCCTCCTTGCTCGCATGTGCGGTGTGCCCTTCTTGCCATAAAAACTCTGCTGTTCTTAAAAACAACCTAGTTCTCATTTCCCAGCGCACCACATTGGCCCATTGATTTATTTTGATTGGTAAATCTCTGTAAGATTGAATCCAACCTTTATACGTATTCCAAATAATAGCCTCACTCGTTGGTCTAACCACTAATTCTTCCTCTAATTTAGCCTTTGGATCGACAATTAATTTTCCAGGGTTTTCTGGATCTGTCTTTAGACGATAATGCGTCACCACTGCACATTCTTTTGCAAAACCCTCTGCATTTTTTTCTTCAGCTTCAAACAAACTTTTGGGAACAAACAATGGGAAATAGGCGTTTTCATGACCGGTCTCTTTAAACATTCGGTCTAACTCCTTCTGCATATTTTCCCATATGGCATATCCATACGGCTTTATGACCATACATCCTCGAACTGCTGAATTCTCAGCCAAATCAGCTTTGACAACCAATTCATTATACCATCTTGAGTAATCTGTACTCCTACTTGTTAATTTAGATCCCATATCGTTTTCTTTGGCACAAAAATTGTATTTTTATAAAATATTAATACCTACAAGGAGCAAAACTACATTTTTTTGCATTGTTCAACAATAAAATCATGAGTATTATGGATATACATAAAGGTTTACTCTCGAATTGGTCAAAACACCTTTTTTTGATCTTTTTTATTGTGCTAAATTCCTCTTGTATCAACAACAAAAATTTTGTTTACTATGACGGTATTTATGAATCCCCTAGACACATACCCAATACTGTTTTCTCTGATGAAATGAAGCTAGCTAACGACATGGCTAACCTCAATTTTGAAGAAGCCACTATAACAACTAACAAAAATCAATACAGAGAGGACTACAGCACAACAAACACCTATGTTTATTTAAACAACAACATCGATCCTTACTGGAATAGCAGATGGGAATACCGTTTTTGGAGTCTTAACAATGGATGGAATGGTTATGGATGGAACGGTTATGGATGGAATGGTTATGGGTGGAATGGTTATGGATGGAATTCCCCTTACGGTTGGAACAATTTTTACAATCCTTACAGCTATTGGGGCAACTATAATACACGCTACAACAACAGATACAATCATTTTAGATGGCAAAACTCAAACAACAAATTCCTTCGTAACAAAACTAGGGCATACAGAAGCAATAGCAATTCGTACAGAAAGAATAGATATTCATACAACAACGAAGGTAACATTTCGAGCAAATACTACAACAACAACGGTTCAAAATCAAACAATTCATACAGAAGAAGCAAGGCTCGGAGCTCAAATACTGCTAAAAGTAGCTACACTCCAAAAACTACTAGTCGCACCTACAATAGTGGTTCTTCGAGTGGTTCCTCAAGTAGTTCTTCTAAAAGTAGCACAAATAAGTCATCATCCAACAGTTCCTCCTACAGAAGCAATAGCAATAGCTACAGAAGGCGTTAACCCCCAGTATTATGAGAAAACATTTTTATATCATCCTTCTATCAATTATTGGTTTTCATGCTCATGCACAAACCTACAACTATACAGATTTAGGAATTCTTTTTTCATCTAACAACAACACAGGAACGGCTAGATTTACAGGTCTAAATGGTGCTATGGGTGCTGTAGGAGGAGACCTAAGTAGTCTCAACATTAACCCCGCAGGTATTGCCATTTATCATCATAGTGAAATAAGTTTGACTTACGGATCGATCAATCACAGCAACGAAACAAATTATTACGAATCTACTCAGAGTAATCAGTCAACCACCTTTAATCGAAATCAAGTAGGAGCCGTCATTGTTTTTGATGACCCTCTGATTGCGAACAATTGGTCAAAGGTTAGTTTTGCAATCAACCACCAAAGAACTGCTAATTTTCATACAAGAAACTCTTTTTTTGGCAACAGTAGGTTCCCAAGTTTTATCTCACACCCTAACGATCCCGACCCTGAAAACACGTATGAAAATGCCATTAGCCAAAGTTTCTATAATTATATTGATGGAAAATCCTCTAAATTAAATCTAGCTCTTGCTGGGCAATACGGAAAGAATTTTTATGCGGGATTCAGCTTAAATATTCATCATCTTGATTTTTCTCAATCTACAACATTGAACGAATTAAGCACCGATGAAGATGACAATATTTTGGACGCATTGACTACTGAAAATTTGAATGAGACTGCAGATGGCTTCTCAATTAACGTAGGATTCATATACAAACCAATACGAGCTGTTAGACTAGGATTATCTTTTGAATCTCCCATCTGGTATGAGTTATCAGAAGAAGCAAACACTAGAGAATTAATAGCCAGTATTCCAGCTGAGAATATCGAAGCGGCAGACCCCTATACAAATAATTCTAATTTAGATTATCTACTGAGGACACCTAGCAAACTTAGCCTAAGTGGTGCTTTAGTTATTGGTAAAATTGGATTCATCAACTTAGACTATACCTACAAGGCGTACAACACACTCTCCACGGATCCTCCTCAACATCTTTCCAACCTAGACCCTATAAACAACCAAGAAATAATCAATGGATTCAAAGAGAACAATCAATACTTTTCCGACGTGTTACAAAATACTCACAACATCAATATAGGAGGAGAATTTCGTGTTAAAAATACGAGCCTAAGGTTTGGAGTTGGTCACGAACAAAGCCCCTTCAGGAAGTCATTAAACGCAAGAGATTTTGATATCTTAAGTATTGGAGACCAACTCACTAGTTCCTTAGGTGCTGGTTTTAGATTTGGAGCTTCTAGATTAGATCTAGCGTACAGAAAAGTATTGCAAAACAACAAATATGACTTCAATGATTTAAATCAGCAATATGAAAGAATCAATGCTGGTTCAGTCAACAACAAAAACTCAAGAATAATCGCTACTTATACTTGTTCTTTTTAAAACAAATCTCACCAAAAACGGTGATCAACCCCTGAAATTTTAGGGACAATTAAATATAAATAAACTACTTTTGTCACAAATAATTTTGAGCAATGAACACACATAAAATCACTATTGAAGGAACTAACAATCCATCCATTGTAAAGTTTGTAAGCAATGCACAAGTCACCAAAGGCGGAAGCTATCAATTTAACAATATAGATGAAGCAGGAGAGTCCCCTATATCCCAACAACTTTTCAAACTCCCTTTTGTTAGTAAAGTATTCATCAGTGCTAATTTTATTGCGATAGAGAAATACGATATTGTGGAATGGAGTGATATCCAAAACGACATTAGAGAACTGATAGAAATCTACCTAAACGAGGGAAACACCATCGTAACTGACAAAGCAGAAACAAGAAAAGTCGCGATAGAAATTTACGCAGAAAGCACCCCAAACCCGATGGTGATGAAATTTGGTTGTAACAAAATGCTAACCCCAGACGACCATGAATACAAATCAATAGAGGATGCAAACAACTCGCCATTGGCTCAAACACTATTTGACTTTCCTTTTGTAAAAGAAGTATACATTTCAGAGAACTATGTTTCTATAACCAAAAAAGATAATATCGAATGGGGTGAAATCAATATACAACTAAGATCTTTCCTAAAAGAATACATACAATCTAACAAGATAATAATTGACACCAGTATTGAAAAACCAAAAATAGAAATTCCAACTACCCCTATCCAAGAGCTTGAAGGGGTTCCATTGGAAATTGCAAATATCCTAGAAGAATACGTGAAACCTGCTGTCGCAAATGATGGCGGTAATATTATTTTTCAATCCTATGATATAGAAACTCAAGATGTTTATGTCATCTTACAGGGAGCTTGTAGTGGATGTCCTTCTTCTACCATAACATTAAAAAACGGTATTGAAACCATGCTAAAGGAGATGCTGCCAAACAAAGTAAACAATGTAATTGCCGTAAACGGATAAACTTAGTAGCTATGTCAAAAATAATAAAACCCTACAAAGATTCTGAAGCCACTAAGAAAACACAAGTCGCAGATATGTTTAACAACATCTCAAAAAACTACGATGGCCTAAACAGAATCATGACTTTTGGAATTGATATCAAATGGAGAAAAAAAGTAGTTGCTATCATAAAGGCTAGCCAACCGAAAAACATCCTTGACATTGCAACTGGAACAGGAGATTTAGCCATCATGGAAAGTCAAGAAATCCCAAGCGCTAATATCATTGGCCTTGATATTTCTTCTGGAATGCTCGAAGTTGGAAAGAAAAAAATCAAAGACCTAAGCCTCGATAGAAACATTGAGATGGTCTTAGGAGACTCAGAAAACATCCCCTACGAAGACAATTTTTTTGACGCCATCACGGTATCTTATGGAGTCCGTAATTTTGAAGACTTGAATAAAGGACTTCAAGAAATTAATAGAGTTTTAAAACCCGGTGGAACTTTTGTTGTTTTGGAAACTTCTATCCCTACAAAATTTCCTTTCAAACAAGGTTACCAACTTCATAGCAAAATACTTTTACCACTAATTGGTAAATTATTTTCCAAGGATCAAACAGCATACTCCTACTTGTCTGAGTCAGCAAATTCATTCCCGTATGGAGAAAAATTCAATGCTATCTTGAGAGAAAATGGATTTAAAAACATTGTAGACACCCCAGTGACCCTTGGTGTTTCTACTATCTACACAGCCATGAAGTAGCATGAGAAAATTAGCAGCACTTCTCTTTATCTTTGTTTGTGCCGTTAGTCATGGACAAATGGAAAAAATTAGGCAATTGGAAACCTTTGACCAAAAACCAATCCGCTATGGTTTTTATTTGGGCCTTCACAACAGGGGTTATGCAATTAAAACTAATAATGCTGAACTAAGTAGCGGTGCAGGATTCCATATTGGAGTTTTAGCAGACGTAAAACTCAACAAGTTTATAAGTCTCTTAACAGAACCCGGAATCATCAGTAGCACCAACACTCTGACTTTTGACAACAAAAAAACTCAAATACCTGCAACCTATTTTCATTTTCCTCTCTTTTTTAAATTTCAAACCAAAAGGCTTAACAATGTAAAAGGCTTTTTCATCACGGGAGCCTCATATAATTATAATTTCACAGCGAACAAAAATAATAATGATAATGGTGCAAATCCTAGAGATTTTTCTTTGAGAAAAAATATAATTCTTGGAGAAATTGGGTTTGGAGCTAGTTTTTTCTTCCCTTTCTTTAAGTTTTCCCCCTCTATAAGAGGGGTTTACGGTTTCCAAAACGAATTCAATGGCCTGGGAACCATCGCTAAAAGTAGTGTTAGTGAGTTAAAAACCCGTGGAATTTTTCTTAATTTGACTTTCCAATAGAACGCCTAAACTCATGTAGTAAGATAGCTGTTGCTGTTGCAACATTTAAACTTTCGGTACACTGAAACTCCCCAAATCTTGGAATGGTCAATTTTTTCTTAACCATTTCCTTGATGTCACTGGAGACTCCATTGGCCTCATTCCCCATGATGACAACTCCATTTTCTGGTAGGGTTGCATGATATACATTCTCTCCTTCCATATCCGCTAAATAAACAGGGCGATCGTTTTGTGTCAAATAAGTAAGTAAATCAACATATTTCACCTCTACTCTTGTCAGAGAGCCCATTGTAGATTGAACTACTTTAGCATTGTAACAATCCACAGTATCCTTACTACAAATGAGTTCCTTGACTCCAAACCAATCACACAACCTAATAATCGTTCCTAAATTGCCTGGATCATTTATTTGATCTAAGACAACCGTAAGGCCTTTATCTTCTGGCGGATATTGGTTTGGGATTTTAAAAAGACCTAAAATTTTATTTGGTGTTTTCAAACTACTGATCCTACTTAACTCTTTATGCGATAAAATTTGATGAGAATACTGTTCATAATCAACCCTGATATCATCCGTTAAGTACAAACAATGCAACTCACACTTTGAATCCAAAAATTCATTGACAACCTTTATCCCTTCTGCAACAAAAAAACCTTCTTTAACGCGATGCTTTTTTTGTTGTAAACTTGTTATCCATTTAATTTGATTCTTAGATATAGGCATGAAAATAAATTTTGAATCAAATTTAAACTAAAAATCAATAAGCATTACTTCTTAAAGTATTTAATGCTTATTTTTGAAGTATCAATTTTATAATTTTTTGAAAGCAAAGCATTTAAATATTCTATTCTACACGCTACTCGGTTTCCTTTTTACCGATTGTAATATTACTAAGCACCTAAAAAAAGACGAGGTATTACTTTCAAAAAACACCATCAAAATAGAAGGAAAAACAACTTCAGACCACACAATTACTGATTATCTAATTCAAAGACCAAACAGCAAAACCCTTAATCTCCCAGTTGGGCTATTTTTCTACAATATTGGAAACATTGATTATGACTCCATTCACAAGCAAAAAATCTTAAAATTTCAAAAAAGGAACAACCTTCTTGACCGTATACTTTCAAAAAAACAGACCCTTAAGATCATTAACAAAAACAAAAGTCTTAATGACTGGTTCCTAACTAATGGTGAAGCTCCTGAAATTTTAGATGCAAATAAAACAGTCTCTACAGCAGAAAATTTAAGAACTCATTTTTTTCGTCGCGGATATTTTGACGCAACAGTCGAAACAAGAACGACAAGAAATACTAAAAAAGCCGAAGTGCTTTACAATGTAACTAAGGAAAAACCATATTTTATTGGTGATATCAAATACTTTATCGCTTCAGAAGCAGTAGATTCAATCGTACAACTCAATACACATTTTATTTCTCTAAAAAAAGGGGATCAATACAATCATGAAAAATTTAAAGAGACCATCATAAACCTAACAAAAACCCTAAGAAACAATGGGTTTTACCACTTCACAGAAAACCTGATTAGTTTCAAAAATATCGATACACTGGCTAAAAACCATATCACTCCAGTTGAGATTCATATCGATCATAAAAAAATCAATAACGGAGGTAATATAGAAGAAATCCCATCTAAGATACAGGTCATAAAAGAAATCGAGGTTCTTACCGATTATAACTATGAAAAAAGAGACAAAAGCTATGATGTGAAAAGGGATTTCAATGGTGTGAATTTTTATGCCCGTCAAAAAATCAAACACAAAATAAAAACGCTAGCAAACTCTATTTTCATCAAACCAAACCAAACCTACAGTGATGATGCAATAGAGGCTACTAGAAAACACTTGAAATCTTTAAACAACTTTAAAGCGGTTAAAATAAACCAAGTAGAATTGCCTAATAACAAATTAGCGACCACCATAACTTTAACTCCTTTAAAAAAATATGGAGTGGGTGTAAACACTGAGATCATTCATTCTAACATCAAACAAGTAGGTCTGTCTGGAGGTTTTAATTTTATCAATCGAAATCTTTTTAAAGGAGCTGAAATTTTTCAACTGGCATTACAAGGAAGTATTTTTGACACAGCAACAAAAGTTAGCGGTACTGATAGCAATAAATTTGATGCTTATGAAATAGGTATAGATGCTTCTTTAGAATTTCCTAAATTTATCTTTCCTCTTATCAGCAAACTTGTCCCCAGAACCATGACACCAAAAACTAAGATCACCATCGGGACTAGTTTCCAAAAAAACATTGGATTAGACAAACAAAATATTACAGGAATTATTGATTACAATTGGAAATCCTCTTCAAAAAACAAACACATCATAGAACTTGCAAATATTCAATACATAAAAAACTTAAATATTGACTCCTATTTCAATATTTACTCCTCAGAATACAACAAAATCAAAAAAATCCAACAAGAATACTTTACAGGATACAACTTAACAACACTTAACGCAAATCGATTTATTTCAACTGTAAACTCTGACTTCAGGGCAAGTAACCCTGAAGAATACAACACGTTAAAAAACATCAACGAGCGTAGAAGTATAATAACAACTAATAATATTATTCCTGCCGCTTCTTATTCATTTGAACACAACAGCAAAAAAGGGCTATCCGACACTCGATACAACTACTTTAAAGCTAAAATAACCTCTGTTGGGAATGTCAATTCATTTATCTTTAAAAGCGAGGAGGGACAAAAAACATATAAAAACGTACCCGTTTCACAGTTTTTAAAATTGGATATTGATTTCAGAAAATTTTGGAATAACTCTACCCATAACTCATTTGCCTTTAGAACTTTTGTTGGTATCGCTATGCCCACAAAAGAAAACACAGACATTCCATTTATTAGTAGTTATTTCGCCGGAGGATCAAACGATATAAGGGCTTGGAAAACATATGAACTTGGACCAGGAAGTTCAGCCTCTGGTTTGGAATTTAATATTGGTAACTTCAAAATACTGTCCAGTCTAGAATATCGTTTTAAAATCTTAAACAGCATCCATGGAGCAGTTTTTGCAGACGCTGGAAACATCTGGAATCTAAAAAATGCTACTTTAACCGCTACTGAAAAGGAATTGTTCTCTAGCCTAAAATCCTTAGAAAATATAGCTCTAGGAACTGGAGTGGGGGTACGATACGATTTCAACTTTTTAGTACTACGACTGGACTTAGCTTTTAAAACCTACGAACCTTATTTGACTGATAATAAATGGTTCAAGAACTACACATTAAATGATTCCGTACTAAATATTGGAATAAACTACCCGTTTTGATACGATATCGTTTTCGTATCCATCACTGTTTTTAAGTGCCGGCTTGACCTAAATCATCTACTTTTGTAAGTATCAATTCAACAATAAAAACCAAACCATGAGTTACAATATCAAACCAGGAGTTGCTACAGGAGATGCAGTCCAAGAAATTTTTAAACTTGCAAAAGAAAAACAATTTGCATTGCCTGCTGTAAATGTTACCGGAAGCAATACGATTAACACTGTTCTAGAAACTGCAAAAGAACTAAACTCACCTGTTATCATTCAATTTTCTAATGGAGGAGCTGTTTTCAACGCAGGAAAAGGACTATCCAACGATAACCAAGCCGCTGCCATTGCTGGTGCTGTTGCTGGTGCTAAACATGTGCACGAGTTATCCATAGCGTACGGAGTCCCTGTTATTTTACACACCGACCATGCAGCTAAAAAATTACTACCTTGGATAGACGGACTATTAGAAGCCTCCGAAAAGCACTTCGCTGAGACGGGATCCCCACTCTTCTCCTCTCATATGATAGACTTATCTGAAGAGCCTCTAGAAGAAAATATTGCCATTTGTAAAAAATATTTAGCCCGAATGGACAAGATGGGAATGACGCTAGAAATAGAATTAGGAATTACAGGTGGTGAAGAAGATGGTGTTGATAATTCTGATGTTGATGAATCAAAGTTATACACACAACCCGAAGAAGTTAACTACTCATACGAGCAATTATCTGAGGTCTCTTCAAGATTTACTATTGCTGCAGCTTTTGGAAACGTTCATGGAGTATACAAACCAGGAAACGTAAAATTAACACCAAAAATCTTAGACAACTCACAAAAATTCATAGAAGAAAAGCATGAACTGCCTCATAACCCAATTGATTTTGTATTTCATGGAGGATCTGGTTCTTCAGTAGAAGAAATTAGAGAAGCTATTGGTTATGGAGCGATTAAAATGAATATTGATACCGATTTACAATATGCTTTTATGGAAGGAATTAGAGACTACATGGAATCAAATACCGATTTTCTAGCCTCCCAAATTGGTAATCCTTCTGGTGCAGATGCACCAAATAAGAAATACTATGATCCAAGAGTTTGGTTACGCAAAGGTGAAGAAACTTTAAAAACACGTTTGAAACAAGCTTTTGCAGACTTAAACAACGTAAACACTTTGTAAGCAAAGAGATTATAAAGGTCATTCCAAATGAAATAGAGAAACTGATTTTATACAGTTTCTCTATTTTTTTTAGTAAATTGCCTCCTTATTTAAATGAATAATTATGACAGCTTGGTTTAAAAGAAGTGATAAAGGAATTCAAACCCCTACAGAAGAAAAGAAAGATGTACCAAAAGGATTATGGTACAAAACCCCGAGTGGAAAAATCATCGACACGGACGAACTAAAAAGAAACTTATATGTAAGTCCAGAAGACGGATACCATGTGAGAATAGGAAGTAATGAATACTTTGAAATTTTATTTGACAACAACAAATACAATGAACTTAACGAGAATCTAAGTTCTGTAGACTCTTTAAATTTTGAGGATACAAAACCTTATCCAAATAGAATTAAAGAGGCACAAGCCAAAACTAAACTAAACGACGCAGTCAGAACTGCAGTGGGTAACTCTTATGGAACCCCAATTGTAATTGCAGCCATGGACTTTGCTTTTATTGGTGGATCAATGGGCTCTGTAGTTGGAGAAAAAATAGCAAGAGCTATAGACTATGCGAGAGAAAAAAAGATTCCCTTCTTAATGATTTCTAAATCTGGAGGAGCTCGTATGCAAGAAGCTCCATTATCCTTAATGCAGCTTGTAAAAACCTCTGCTAAATTGACGCAATTGGCTGAGGCAAAAATCCCATATATTTCTCTATGTACTGATCCTACAACAGGAGGAACAACCGCATCTTATGCTATGTTAGGTGATATTAATATTGCAGAACCAAATGCTTTGGTTGCTTTCGCAGGACCTCGTGTTGTAAAAGACACTACTGGACAAGATTTACCCGAAGGCTTCCAACGTTCAGAGTTTTTGTTAGAACATGGTTTTCTAGACGGTATTTATGAACGTAAAAACTTGAAGAAGCAGATTAATCTTTACTTAGATTTAATTTTGAATAATAAAATAAGATCTGAAGTAAGTATTTAATCCTCTAAATAAAAATCAATAAGCCCCCAATCTACTACTATGATTGAGGGCTTTTATTTGAAGTAACTCTACCAACAAAAAAGCCTCCAATTTCATGGAGGCTTTTTTGTTTCATCTCTCAATGAGATTATCTATTTTCTATAGAAACGTATGGTCTTAAGGTTTCACCTACGTACAATTGACGAGGACGACCTATTGGCTCTTTATTTTCTCTCATCTCTTTCCATTGTGCGATCCATCCTGGCAAACGACCCATTGCAAATAACACGGTAAACATCTCGACAGGAATTCCTAATGCTCTGTAAATAATTCCTGAGTAAAAATCTACATTAGGATATAAATTCCTAGACTTAAAGTACTCATCATTTAAGGCAGCGTCTGACAATCCTCTTGCAATATCTAAAACAGGATCTTTAATATCTAAATCTTTTAAAATTTCTTCTGCAGCAACCTTTATGATTTTTGCACGTGGATCAAAATTCTTATACACTCTATGCCCAAATCCCATCAAACGAAATGGATCACTTTTATCCTTTGCTTTTGCTAAGTATTTTTCGTAACCACCACCATCTTCTTTGATCGCTTCTAGCATTTCAATAACAGCCTGATTGGCTCCTCCATGTAAAGGTCCCCACAAAGCTGAAATACCAGCAGAAATAGAAGCAAATAAACCTGCATGAGACGACCCAACAACTCTAACCGTTGACGTTGAACAGTTTTGCTCGTGATCAGCATGTAGAATCAATAATTTATCTAAGGCATCGATGATAATCTTATTCGCTTTAAACTCTTGGTTTGGTTTTTTGAACATCATCTTCGCAAAATTCTCTTCGTACCCTAAATCAATATCTCCATAATCTAAGGGCTCACCTTTCATTTTACGCATACACCATGATACTAAGACAGGAAATTTACCCATCAAAAGCACAATAGCATGATAGATATCGTCTTGTGAGGAAACATCTACTGAATTTGGATTGAAAGCTGTTAGAGCACTTGTCAATGATGACAACACACCCATCGGATGTGCATTCTTAGGAAACGCATTTAAAATCTTACGAACGTCTTCATCAACCATTGAATTGTCTTTGATGTCTTGATCAAATTTTTTCAACTGGTCAGCACTAGGCAATTCACCAAAAATCAACAAGTAAGAAACCTCCAAGAAAGAAGCTTTTTCAGCCAAATCTTCTATCGCATATCCCCTATATCTTAGAATCCCTTTTTCACCATCTAAAAAAGTAATAGCACTTTTGCATGAACCTGTATTTTTGAATCCAGGATCAATTGTTGTTACACCTCCTGTTGCAGATCTGAGCTGTTTAATATCTATAACTACTTCATTTTCTGAACCACGCTCGGTTGGAAATTCATATTTTTTTCCTTCTACTTCTAGTATTGCTGTGTTTGACATATAATTTTTAGGATTTCTTTTGGTATTATAATTGTTGGGAAACAAATTTACAAATAAATCTCTTTTTTAGTTTATGTTTTTTAGTATTTTTCGCTTTTTCTTGAAAACGATTTCAATGCCCCATTATAAAAGCAAACAAAACCCTAAAAAAAAACAACTTAACATCATTAAAAAAAATAAATAAACCACTGACATATAGGTGTTTGTTTTTTTATATTAAATCTGAGCAACGTAACTTTTTTAGTATTTTTTTGGTATCCTAAATATCTATACTAATTTTGTATGTCAATAGAAAAAACTCAAAGTAAAGTTTTAAAGAGAATGGCATTAAATAAACACAGTAAAAGATTAACACAAGACCCTTCACAACCCGCATCACAAGCAATGCTGTACGCAGTTGGTCTAACAGATGACGACATGAACAAGCCTCAAATCGGTATTGCAAGTACTGGCTATGATGGTAATCCATGTAACATGCATCTTAACAACTTAGCCAAAGAAATCAAAACTCATACAAACACCAACGATCAAGTAGGTCTTACCTTCAATACCATTGGTGTTAGTGATGGAATTTCAATGGGGACTTCTGGGATGAATTATTCATTGGCTTCAAGAGACATCATCGCAGATTCAATGGAAACTGTGGTCAATGCACAAAGCTATGACGGATTGATCGGTGTGGTAGGTTGTGACAAAAACATGCCAGGTGCCATCATCGCTATGCTACGTCTCAACCGCCCTTCTATTATGGTCTATGGCGGAAGTATTGCTTCAGGAAAATACAAAGGACGAAAACTCAATATTGTTTCTGCTTTCGAAGCTTTGGGTCAAAAAGTGGCAGGTGAAATTGATGAAAAAGAATACAGAGAAATCATAAAGTCTGCTATCCCTGGAGCTGGAGCTTGTGGAGGTATGTATACAGCAAACACAATGGCATCCTCTATAGAGTGTATGGGAATGGCATTGCCTTACAACTCTTCAATTCCTGCTGAAAACCCTAATAAACTATCAGAAGCTGAGCGTACTGCAAAAGCAATGAAAAATTTATTGGAACTAGATTTGAAGCCTAAAGATATTGTGACAAAAAAATCAATAGAAAATGCAATAGCGATCGTGAATGCCTTAGGAGGGTCCACAAACGCAGTACTTCATTATCTGGCTATTGCTTATGCGGCAGATATTGAATTTACGTTAGAGGACTTCCAAAGAGTCTCTGACAGAACGCCTTTAATTGCAGATCTAAAACCTTCTGGTAAATATCTGATGGAAGATGTTCATGGTATTGGAGGAACTCCAACCATCATGAAGTATCTATTAGAGAAAGGATACCTACACGGTGATTGTATGACCGTTACAGGAAAAACTTTAGCGGAAAACTTAGCAGATGTTAAAGCTATGGAATTTGAAGAGCAAGATGTAATTCAGCCTGAAAACAAAGCTTTAAAATCATCAGGAAACCTACAGATACTATATGGAAACCTTGCTGAAAAAGGTGCAGTAGCTAAAATTTCTGGAAACGAAGGATTAAAATTTGAGGGTAAAGCTGTCGTCTACGATGGTGAACAAGCTGCCAACACTGGAATATCTAATGGAGAAGTGAACAGAGGAGATGTGGTGGTAATTCGCTATGTTGGCCCCAAAGGTGGGCCTGGAATGCCAGAAATGCTAAAGCCAACATCTCTCATTATGGGGGCTGGTTTAGGAAAATCAGTGGCCTTAATTACTGATGGACGTTTTTCTGGTGGAACACATGGTTTTGTAGTAGGACACATAACACCTGAAGCACAAGAGGGTGGTCTTATTGGGTTGGTAGAAACTGGAGACACCATCACAATAAGTGCAGTGGACAACTCTATCACTCTGATGGTACCTAAAAAAGAAATAGAGGAGCGTAAGGCAAAATGGATACAACCTCCTTTGAAACACAACAAAGGAATTTTATTTAAATATGCTAAATCAGTTGCCTCTGCTTCTGAGGGATGTGTAACAGATAAATATTAATTAGTTTAAAATTATTTGGTCATTAGCCATAGCTAAAGACAAATGATAAAAGCCAAAAGCAAGCGAAGAAAATGAGCTTAAAAACAGAAAGAATTATTGGAGCAGAAGCAGTTGTAAAATCTCTAATCGAAGAAGGTGTTGACGTTGCTTATGGATATCCTGGTGGTGCAATTATGCCTATCTACGATGAACTGTACAAATATCAAGATCAGCTTCAACATGTACTGACTAGACATGAACAGGGGGCTGCTCATGCAGCTCAAGGCTTTGCAAGAACCTCAGGAAAAGTTGGTGTTGCCCTGGCAACTTCAGGTCCGGGAGCAACAAATTTAATCACTGGAATTGCAGATGCTCAAATAGACTCAACTCCAATGGTGTGCATTACCGGTCAAGTAGCTTCACACTTATTAGGAACTGATGCTTTTCAAGAAACCGACGTAATCAGCATTTCATCTCCTATTACCAAATGGAATGTACAAGTTACAAGGTCTGAGGACATTCCAAAGGCGATTGCTAAAGCATTTTACATTGCAAAATCTGGTAGACCAGGTCCTGTACTGATTGACATCACAAAAGATGCGCAACAAGGAGAACTAGACTATCGTTATGAAAAATGTACACATGTCAGAAGTTACAAGCCTGTTCCTGAAACAAATTTAGAAAAAATCAAACAAGCTGCAGAGGTGATCAATAACGCTAAAAAACCAATGATTATTTTTGGACAAGGTGTTATTCTTGGAGAAGCCGAAACCGAATTGAAAGATTTTGTAGAAAAATCAGGAATTCCAGCAGCATGGACAGTTCTTGGTTTGTCTGCACTGCCCACCAGCCACCCTCTTAATGTAGGTATGGTAGGAATGCATGGAAACTACGGTCCAAATAAGTTGACTAACGAATGTGATGTTTTAATTGCTATTGGTATGCGTTTTGACGATCGTGTTACTGGCGACTTAAACAAATACGCTAAACAAGCTAAAGTAATTCATTATGAAATTGATCCTGCTGAAGTTGACAAGAACGTAAAAACAGAAGTGGCAGTTCTTGGAAACTCGAAAGACACATTAGCTAAATCTTTAGAATTCATAGCGAAAAATGACCACACATCTTGGGTTAACGAATTTAGAGATTTTGACAAAATTGAATATGAAAAAGTAATCAACGGCCAATTAAATCCTACAAAAGAAGGGTTAACAATGGGAGAAGTTTTGCAAGGTATCAATAAGGCAACCAACGACAATGCTGTAATCGTATCTGATGTTGGACAACACCAAATGATGGCGGTTAGATATGCTAAATTTAGCAACACCAGAAGTAACGTAACCTCGGGTGGTTTAGGAACTATGGGATTTGCTTTACCAGCTGCAATTGGAGCAAAAATGGGAACCCCAAAAAGAGATGTAGTAGCAGTAATTGGTGACGGAGGATATCAAATGACTTGTCAAGAACTAGGTACGATTTTACAAACAGGTACCGCTGTTAAAATTGTAGTGCTAAACAATGAATTCTTGGGAATGGTTCGCCAATGGCAACAATTATTCTTCGAAAAACGATATGCGTCCACTGAAATGACTAATCCTGACTTTATCAAATTAGCAGAAGCCTATAGCATTCCTGCAAAAAAAGTGAGCAAACGAGAAAACCTTCAGAGTGCTATTGATGAAATGATAGCTTCGGACACTTCTTACTTCCTTGAAGTAATGGTAGAAAAAGAAGATAACGTATTCCCAATGGTACCCACAGGTGCAAGTGTATCTGAAGTAAGACTAAGCTAGAAAAATAAAACATGGAAAAAAAATCATACACTATATCCGTTTATTCTGAGAACAATTTAGGACTGCTAAACAGAATATCGACAATTTTTGTAAAAAGACATATCAACATAGAAAGCTTGACTGTTTCAGCCTCGGAAATTGAAAATGTTTCTAGATTTATTTTAGTTGTTCAGATGACTGAAGATGCCGTGAAAAAAATTATCGGACAATTAGAAAAACAAGTAGAAGTCATACAAGCCTACTATCATACTGAGGACGAAATTATCTTTACTGAGACAGCGATGTTCAAGTTCAAATCTGAGCTGCTATTCGAAAACCCAAATATTCAAAACATCATCAAAGAACACAACATGAATATAGTGACGGTGAACCGAACCTTCTTTGTGTTAGAAAAAGCGGGACGAAGACATGAAATTGATCTTATTTACAATGCACTAAAGCCATTTGGAATTTCGCAGTTTGTTCGCTCTGGTAGAGTAGCCATTTCAAAAGAAGCGATGAATATCCGTAAAATATTAGGAGAAATCGTTTGATGAACTTTTAAGGACAATAAAATAAAAAAGAGGTTGGATACTTAAATATCCAACCTCTTTTTTACTCCATTAAAATCTTTTACCAACTGAAATAGAAAACTTCAATAAAGAATCTTGACCTACTTCATTTGGATCAATGAAATAACGACCAAACCCTAATAAGTATTCTGCCGTAAACCCTTTCCTACTGATCCACTTTTTTCCAACAGCTGCTCCTAATGTAAAAACCATAGCGTAGCTGTTTTCATAACTGTTGTAGTTACTATAATCATCTCGAACATCAAGACTTGTAAGATAGCTAAACCCCTCTACGAAAAAACCTTTAGAACCATAATCCTTTCTGTTTAAAAAATATAATCTATAATAAGGCCCTACAGAGAAGTTATAATCATTATCATAACTACCTAGAGTGGTAAACAGATTGACTCCGACACTATTGCCTATGTTTAATATTTTTTCATAGGAAACACTAATTGCAGGTACGACTAAAGCTGAAAAAAAATCAATACTAATTTCATGCTTTCCATATGCCTTCGCATTTTCAAAAGAACTATTTTTAACAATCTCAACTTTGACAGGAGAAAGCTCAGGATCTTTTTCTTGAGCAAAAAACACGAAAGAAGAAGTTCCAAGTATGATAAAAAATAAAAATTTCTTCATAACAAGTAGTTTTAATCTTTAGTTTCCATACAAGATAAGAAAAATTAACAGAAGTGAAGTAATATTTATCCATTTATAGTAAAATACTAAAAAATGATTTTATATTTTTGTCCACTGAAATAAATTTAAGAGAATAAAAGAGAGATTTGTTTGGGTTTGTTTTTTTTCAATGACAAATGATTCCCCTCTTTAAATATTAATAAACAAACAAAGTAAAATGGCAAATTATTTTAACACACTTTCTTTAAGAGAACAATTGGAACAATTAGGACAGTGTGAATTTATGGACAGAAGTGAATTCGACAACGGTGTTGAAGCTTTGAAAGGTAAGAAAATTGTAATCATTGGATGTGGTGCTCAAGGACTCAACCAAGGATTAAACATGCGTGATTCTGGATTAGATGTTTCTTACACTTTAAGAGCTGCTGCGATCCAAGAAAAAAGACAATCTTTTTTAAACGCTAGTGAAAATAATTTTGCCGTAGGAACCTATGAAGAGATGATTCCTAGTGCTGATTTACTGATCAACCTAACTCCAGACAAACAACATACTGCTGTGGTAACAGCTGTAATGCCATTGATGAAAAAAGGGTCTACCCTATCTTACTCGCATGGTTTTAATATTGTAGAGGAAGGTATGGAAGTTCGTAAGGACATCACTGTAATCATGGTAGCCCCTAAATCTCCTGGTTCTGAAGTTCGTGAAGAATTCAAAAGAGGATTTGGAGTTCCTACTTTGATTGCTGTTCATCCAGAAAACGATCCAGAAGGAAAAGGATGGGATTATGCTAAAGCCTACGCTGTAGGAACAGGAGGACATACTGCAGGTGTGCTAAAATCTTCTTTCGTTGCTGAAGTTAAGTCTGACTTAATGGGAGAACAAACCATCTTGTGTGGATTGTTACAAACAGGTTCTATTTTATGTTTTGACAAAATGGTAGCAGAAGGTATTGATGCAGGATATGCTTCAAAATTAATTCAATATGGATGGGAAACCATTACTGAAGGTTTAAAATACGGAGGTATTACCAATATGATGGATAGATTATCTAACCCGGCTAAAATTGAAGCTTTCAAAGTTTCTGAGGAATTAAAAGATATCATGAGACCTTTGTTTCAAAAACATATGGATGATATCATCTCTGGTGAATTTTCTTCTACCATGATGGCTGACTGGGCTAACGATGATGTCAACTTATTAACCTGGAGAGCTGCTACAGGAGAAACGAACTTTGAGAAGACGCCAGCTAGTGATGTAGAAATATCAGAACAAGAATACTACGACAATGGAACCTTAATGGTTGCTATGGTAAAAGCAGGTGTTGAACTCGCTTTTGATGCTATGGTAGACTCTGGAATTGTTGAAGAATCTGCTTATTACGAATCTTTACACGAAACACCATTAATTGCAAATACGATTGCTCGTAAGAAATTATTTGAAATGAACCGTGTAATTTCTGACACAGCTGAGTACGGGTGTTATTTGTTTGATCACGCTTGTAAACCTTTAATTGCGGAATATGTAAACAATGCACCTATCAACTTAATAGGAAAACCGTTTTCTTCAGGAAGCAATGGCGTTGACAATGCTGAATTGATAGCAGTAAACAAAGCCATTCGTGAACACGAAGTAGAATTTATTGGTGAAGAACTACGTGAATCTATGACAGCGATGAAAAAAATTGTTTCATAGTCAATAAAATCACATACATAAAAAAGCCGTTGCATATGCAACGGCTTTTTTATGTACTCATTTTAAAATTTTAGATTAAGGATATAATCTGAGACGACTCCGTCACTATACCTGTAAAGCTAAAATGCTTTCATGTCGAAAAAGCTTAGCCTTAGCTAAAATCCCCAATGACTTCCAACTCTGTTTGAAAAGAAACCACCAGGCCATTCTCGAACTTAGATTGCATGATGGCATTCATTCTTGACGCATCTTCAACATAGAACGCTTTAAAAGTTTCTTTATCTTTTATAGAATATTGTACTGAGAATGTTTTTCCACCCATCTCCTCTTGAATCATGACACGTGTAATTTTTGCACTAGCGAACTTTTTGGTCGCTAACATTTGGGGAATATAGTCCTCCTTCATCCATACCAACCAGTTTTGATAAATAGCATCCGCAACATTGGTCGTTACATTGTATATATACATATCTTAAATTTTGGTCAAAAATACAGGTTTATTTAAAACTTTGGAGCTCTCTTTTCTAAAAATGCGGAGACCCCTTCTTTAAACTCTTCAGTGCCAAAACAAGAACCAAACAACTCAATTTCTTTTGACAAGCCTACATTTTCGTAAATATGATTAATCGCCTGTATGCTTTTTTTCTGGGCAATTGGTGCATTTTTTATGATTTTATTTGCTATTTGAATTGCTTTACTTAGCAATTCTTCCTGAGGAACTACATGATTTACAAGCCCTACAACTAATGCTTCTTGTGCTGAAATGACATCGCCGGTCAAAATCAATTCCATCGCTTTTCCTTTACCTACTAACTGTGCTAATCTTTGGGTGCCACCGTACCCCGGAATCAAACCTAGACTTGTTTCAGGCTGTCCCATCTTAGCCTTTTCTGAGGCAATTCTTATATGAGCAGCTAGTGCCAATTCTAGACCTCCTCCAATAGCATAACCATTAATCGCCGCAATAATAGGCTTACTATAATTAGCCATTTTGTCGAACAATAGTTTATGCCCCATCCGAGACATTTCTCTCCCCTCACTTACGCTATAATTTGACAACTCCTTAATATCTGCTCCAGCAACAAAGGATTTATCCCCAGCTCCAGTAATAATCAAGACGCGAATAGTATCGTCTAACAGAGATGATGACAACACTTTATGAAGTTCAATTATGGTCTGCTTATTGATCGCGTTTAAAACATCCTCTCGCCGAATAGTGACATGCATAATAGGCCCTTCTTGTTTTAACTGAATATTTTCCATCTCTTCTTAAATTTATTTTTGACAGGAACGAAACCTAACAAAAAACAACCTCAAATTTAGGCTGTTTTTTATACTATCTTAAATATTTCTGATACCTACGGGGAATCTTTTCTATGGACTTGATCTTTATTTGCTTGTAAAAAACCTCAGCTCCCTCACTCTGAATTTGTATTCGCCCTCTATGCAAAGGCATCATCTTCCCGTTTTTTTTCTCTCTTGAATGGTATAAAGTCATCACCACTTTACCATTAACGATATGGATACTGGTTCCGTTGTAAGTAATCAACTCTACAGTATTCCACTTTCCGTTCTGCTTTTCATGATCGACAGCCTTCTTGGTATTTCCTGTATGAAAATTACCCTCTTTATCATAAACCATTATTTTTCTTTTACCCACAGTACCTTGAGATTTTGCTGGCACATCAGAAACAGCAGTTCCCAAAGCGTAAAAATCACCGATATCACCTTCTTGTATCTGTAACTCTTGAGCATTCATCCATACATTCCAAAAAGCGCTATATGGCCCTTTACAATGATACAACAAGCCACTATCTCTAGGCGCATCTAGCCTGGGCTCCCATTTTTTTTGACCCCACTTCATTTTAAGTTTTAAATGATAGTTTCCAAATTCTTGCTTTGTTGTTAAGGCTCCATAAATTTCTCCAGATACATGAACAATATTTTCTCCTCTACCACCTTTTATAAAATCAAATACATTTTTTGGATCTTGATTTAACCCCAAAGGATGCCCCTTCTTTCCATCACTACAAACATCAACATTAGATAAATTTTTAACAGATCCGTGAGGTACTCCTAAAAACACATCCCAGTTTGTAAAAGGATCATCATCCAACAACGGCTTCCATTTGCTAGTTAAAGTTTTCACGTTTACTTTACCCGAAGCCCATTCAATTCCAGCCTCAATTTGATTCAACAATCGATCATCTGAATAAGACGCTATCGTATGACCAAGCCCCGTATAAAAAACCCTTGCGCCATCATAGTGATGATACCATGTTATGGGATGTTCTCCCCCCATTCGTTTGCCAGAATAAGTGCTTTCGTCTAGCGTAGCGAGAACGTTAACATGCTGTGCAACGGGATTTTTAAAGTTATACCACTCATCAAAAAATACTTCTTCATCGTTTAAATGAGATACCGCTGGATGGCCATGCTTCTTGTTGATCCGTAAAGTTGCAGTTTGTCTTTTTGGATGACTTGCAAAAGTAGCTCCCAGTAAATTCACATACCACTCCCAGTCTTTTTCTGTATCAGTCGCTGCGTGGGTTCCAATGAATCCTTTCCCATTGGTCAAAAAAGATTGCATTGCATTTTGTTGAGATTCATTCAAGATATCACCAGAAGTATTTAAAAAAAACAAAACATCAAAACCAGATAAATCTTTGGGATTAAGTAGCTCTGCATCTTCTGAAAACACAACATCCCACTCTTTTTTATTCGCTATTCTTTCTATGGCACGTTTCCCTGCCTCTATTGATTCATGTCTGTGTCCTTCAGTTTTACTAAACACAAGAATTGAAGTTTTCTGAGCATTTAGAACTTGCACCATCAATACAAAGATGAGTATTACCTTTTTATACATCTATATAAAATTTTGATTCGTAGTGATAACGAAGATATAAATTTAACTTAGTTTAGAAAACAAACCATACAGGTATTACTTAGGAAAAACAACCCTAAACATCGTTCCTAAACCAATTACAGAAGTAAATGAAATCTCGCCTCCATAGGCCTCTACAATATTTTTAACCATCGGAAGCCCTAAGCCCATTCCGCTTGTCTTTGTGGTAAATTTTGGCTCAAAAATATGTTCTTTATCAGCATCTGATATTCCCTTCCCATTGTCTTTTACGGTAAGGATTACTCCAGTTTTATTTACTTCTAACCCTACTTCAATTTTTGGCTCTTGTTCGTTTTCTGTTGCTTGAGAAGCATTTTTAACCAAATTGTTTAGAACTCTTGTCACTTGATTTTTGTCAAGGTTTAAGTATATTTCTTCTCGCTCTGATTTGAAATTTATGGAGTTCTCATAAAACATATCAATAGCCGATTTTATGATTCTAACCAGATCTATTCTTTCTACATTTTTTTGAGGCATGAGTGCAAAATCTGAAAATGAAGTAGCTATTGAGGACATGACATCAATTTGCTGGGTTAACATTTGTGAGTAATCCTTGACTTTCTCAACAATTCCCTCCTCATCAGGATCAAAAGTTCTTTCAAAACTTTGTACAGTTAACTTCATAGGAGTCAATGGGTTTTTTATTTCATGTGCAACTTGTTTTGCCATCTCTCTCCAAGCTTGTTCCCTTTCACTTTTAGCCAATTTTTCAGCGCTTTCCTCTAGTTCATCAATCATTTGATTGTAAGCTTCAACAATAGCCGATATCTCTGGGGTTGCATCTTTTATATCAATTCTCTGATTGTTCTGCAATAATTTAGTTTCTTGAATTTTCTCAGAAATTGATTTTAACGATCGAGTAATATAACTCGACAAAAAATAGGCAAAGACAACCGCTAAACAAAACATGGCTATGTAGACAACAAAGAGTCTATTTAAAAATGATGACAATTCTTCTTCCTCTTGACTATTGTCCTGGATGTATTCCACCTTTAAAATTCCTACCTTATTAAAATTCTGATCTTTGATATAGGCATAAGAAAATTGAGAGATCTTTCCGCTTTCTAAAGATTTAGACTCTTTGGACTCTTCGTTGTTTTTTAATTCTTGCAATATCTTACTTGATATTTTTTCTTTAAAGATTTCAAATTTTCTTTTGTACCCATTGGACTGCAGTGGACCATATAGGCTGTAATAAATTCTAAATTGTTTGTCAAACGAATTGATTTGTATGCTACCATTCAAGTCGTAGATACTCATTTTCATTTTATGCACAGAGGCTATTTCTTCTATACGCCTATTGAATATTGGTCCAAGGAATATTTGTTCAGCAGGGTAAAAAGAGTTGTTCTCTAGTTCGTAATTAACATCTCTTTGAACTGCTTTTTCTTTTCTTTCAAAACGAGAAGCATAGTATTCTTTCGTTTGCTTTTTGTATTGATTTACAGTGACAACAGCAATTAAAACTGAGGCCAGCACCACCAACAGAAGCATTGCAAAAAAAATTCTAATTCTAAGAGAAACTTTATTCATATTGATAATTTGACAGTTAAAACCTTAACAAAAGTCAAGCCAATGTAAGCAATAAGCCCATGAGAAACAAAATGGACGACACCTCTGTATCGTCCATTTTAAAAAATTTCTACCTAAACTATCCTACAATATTGATAATTTTACCAGGCACAATAATGATTTTCTTGGGTATTCTTCCTTGCAATTGAGCTACTGTTTTGTCATGTGCCATCACAATAGTTTCTATTTCTTGCTTTGACAAATCTAAAGGCAATTCTAGCTTAAATCGCATCTTACCATTGAAAGAAACAGGATACTCTTTGTTACTCTCAATAAGGTGAATTGGATCAAACGTTGGGAATTTTGAAAAAGAAATAGATGCTACATTTCCTAATCTAGACCATAGTTCCTCAGCAATATGTGGTGCATATGGAGAAATCAAAACCAAAAGAGGCTCTAAAACTTCCTTCTTATCACACTTGAGATTACCCAACTCATTTACGGCAATCATAAAAGTACTTACGGAAGTGTTAAAAGAGAAACTTTCTATATCTTCCTCAACCTTTTTAATGGTTTTATGCAATATTTTCAACTCCTCCTTTGTAGCTATTCCTTCTATTCCTTTAAAGTCATTTGCATTTGCATACAGCCTCCATAATTTCTTCAGAAAAGAATGTGATCCAGAAATTCCAGCGGTATTCCATGGTTTTGATTGCTCTAAAGGACCTAAAAACATTTCAAACAAACGCAAGCTATCCGCACCAAACTCCTCACAAATAGCATCTGGATTTACTACATTGTACTTAGATTTTGACATTTTTTCTACTTCACGACCAACGATATACTTTCCTTCTTCTAAAATAAATTCCGCATTTTTATACTCTAATCTCCACGCTTTAAAAGCCTCAGTATCTAACTCATTTTGAGCATTGACAAAGGAAACATCTACATGAATCGGTTGTACTTTGTGATCTCCTATTTTAGCTTTCGAAACATAGGTTTGCGTATTTTCGATACGGTATGCAAAAGCTGAGGTTCCCGTAATCATCCCTTGATTGATTAATTTCTTTGCAAATTCATCTACAGGAACAAAATCTAAATCAAACAAGAATTTTTGCCAAAAGCGAGCATACAACAAATGTCCCGTTGCATGTTCAGAACCTCCTAAATACAAATCGACTTCTTTCCAATAATCTAAAGCCTCTTTACTTGCAAATTCATTTGGGTTTTTAGCATCCATGTATCGGTTAAAATACCATGAAGAACCGGCCCAACCTGGCATGGTATTCAATTCTAATGGAAACACAGTCTCACCATCTATATATTCGTTGCTTACAACCTTATTCTCAAGGACACTCCATGCCCATACTTTGGCATTTCCAAGTGGCGGTTGACCATCCTCAGTAGGCAAATATTTTTCTACTTCTGGTAACAAGATTGGCAAATATTGGTGATCAATCATTTTGGGCATTCCCGCTACATAATAAACTGGAAAAGGCTCTCCCCAATAGCGCTGACGACTAAAAACTGCATCCCGAAGACGATAGTTTATTTTTCCTTGACCAAATCCTTTTTTTTCCATTTCATAAATAGCCAACTTAGCAGCTTTGTTGACATTTAAACCTGACAGGAAATCTGAATGGACAATTTTAGCGGTTTTATCCTCATATGCCTTTTCTGAAATATCAATACCCTCGAAAATGTTTTTGATTTCAATATTAAAATGGCTAGCAAAATTGTAGTCTCGTTGGTCTCCACAAGGAACTGCCATCACGGCACCTGTACCATAACTCGCTAATACATAATCTCCAACCCAAATAGGTATATTCTCTCCTGTAAAAG